>CAISDD010000253.1 GCA_903883985.1 uncultured Pseudomonadota bacterium
GGGACCGCCCTGATCCACTCCCTGGCGGTGACGGAGAAGCGTGGAGCCTTCAAGGCCTGGACCGTGCTGATGGCCATCGCCGCCTTCTCGCTCTCGCTGCTGGGCACCTTCCTGGTGCGTTCCGGCGTACTCTCTTCCATCCATGCCTTCGCCACCGATCCGGCGCGCGGGGTGTTCATCCTCGGTTTCCTGGGCGTGGTGATCGGCGGCTCTCTTGCCCTCTTCGCCTGGCGCGCGCCCAAGATGTTGAGCGGCGGTGGCTTCACCTGGTTTTCCCGCGAGGCCTTGCTGCTGGCCAATAACGTCATCCTGCTCGCCGCCTTGGGGACCGTGCTTCTGGGCACCTTGTACCCCTTGCTCATGGATACACTGGGACTGGGCAAGATTTCCGTCGGCCCGCCCTACTTCAACGCGGTGTTCGTGCCCGTCATGGCGCCCGCGTTCTTCCTCATGGGCGTGGGGCCGCTGCTGCGCTGGAAGCAGGCCAGTCTCCCCGATCTGGCCACACGCCTGAAATGGGCCCTGGCGATTTCTCTGGCGGTGGGTCTGATCGTGCCACTCACCCAGAAGGGCTTTAACGTCTGGGTCAGTCTGGGCCTGATGCTGTCGACCTGGATCGCACTGACCGTGATCGAGGGCTTCCGTGAGCGCCTCAAACACAGCCAGGGTGGCTTGTTCGGGCGCTTGGCCGGGCTGCCGCGTTCGTATTGGGGCATGCAGATCGCGCATTTCGGCATCGCCATGGGCGTGGCCGGCATCACCGTGGTGGCCAACTACCAAACCGAGCGCGACTTGAAGATGTCGCAGGGTGAACATGTGGAACTGGCCGGCTACAGCTTCGTCTTTCAGGGGGTAAACCAGGTACCCGGTCCAAACTACGTCGCCGCTGTCGGCGAGATCGAAGTCAGTCGGAATGGCAGCAAGGTGGCCCAGCTCAACCCGGAAAAGCGCACCTACAACGCCTCCGGTATGCCCATGACCGAGGCGGCGATCGCCCCCAACTTCTTCCGCGACATCTACGTTTCCCTGGGTGAGCCTCTGGAAGGGGGCGCCTGGGCCGTGCGCATCTATTACAAGCCTTTCATCAGCTGGCTCTGGTTAGGTGGCGCCCTGCTGGCGCTGGGTGGTTTTCTCGCGGCCTCCGACCGGCGTTACCGGCTATCGCTGAAGAAAGCGGTTTCCTCTGCCTACGCTACAGCCGGGGCACGCGCATGAAACGCTGGCTGCCCCTGATCCTTTTCGCCCTGCTGTCTGTCGTCCTTTACGTGGGTCTGCACCTCAATCCGCGCGAAGTGCCTTCGCCCTTCATCGGCAAGCCCACTCCCGCCTTCACCCTGCCGACGGTCGAGCATCCCGACAAGACCTTCAGCCCGGCACAGATGCAGGGGAAAGTCTGGTTGCTCAATGTCTGGGCGCCTTGGTGCGTGGCCTGCCGCCAGGAACACGAATCCTTGTTGCAGATCGCCCAGATGGGCCTGGTGCCCATCGTCGGCCTCAACTGGAAAGACAAGGCTCGCGAGGCCACTACGCTGCTCGCGCAAAGCGGTGACCCTTATCTGGCGTGCGCCGAGGATCTCTCCGGCAGGGTCGGCATCGACTACGGCGTCACCGGCACACCGGAAACCTATGTCATCGACCGGCTGGGCATCGTTCGGATGAAGCACATCGGCCCGATAGACGCAGATGCCTGGGAGAAAAAATTCATGCCCCTGATCAAGGAATTGAACCGATGAGATCCCTGTTGCTGGTCCTGTTGTTGGCCTGCTTTCTTCCCGTATTGGCCGATGAAGCCAAACCCCTTGCCGATGATCCCGTCATCGAGCAGCGCATGGTGGATCTGGCCTCGGACCTGCGTTGCCTGGTCTGCCAGAACGAATCCCTGGCCGGCTCCCACGCTGAACTGGCCGAGGATCTGCGTCGCGAAATCCGCTCCTTGATGAAGCAAGGAAAAAGCGACAAGGACGTGATCTCCTACCTTACCACCCGTTATGGCGACTTCGTCCTCTATCTGCCGCCCTTCAAGCCGGTGACCTATCTGCTGTGGTTAGGCCCCCTGATCTTCCTGGGCATCGGCCTGGGAGTCTGGTACGCAACCCTGAAGAAGCGCCGCGCCATGCCGGAACAACCCGTGGATGGGACGCAAATCGCCGCCGCCGCCAAATTGCTGGATGAAAACTTATGAGCCCTTTCTGGTCCGTTTCCCTGTTCTGGATCATTTCCGTCCTGTTCGTCGCCATCGCCCTGGCGCTGGTCCTTCCTCCCCTGCTGCGCAAGCCTTCCGGGCCAGATAAGCTCGGCCGGCGCGAGATCAACATCGCGGTGTATCGCGACCAATTGCAGGAAATGGAAGCCGATCGTGCCAACGGGCAATTGGCCGAAGAGCAGTTTCACGCGGCCCGGCTGGAACTGGAGACGCGTCTGGCTGAAGATGCCCTGGGCCAGAATGCGGCCACCCTGCCTGCGACCTCGAGCGGACGCTTCCTGGGCTACGCCGTGGGCGGGCTGTTGCCCATTGCCGTCTTCGCCATGTATTTCTGGCTGGGCACCCCTGGCGCGCTGCTGGCGCAGGCGGATGCGTCCGGTTCCGGACCTGCATCTGCATCTGCACCCGCGCAGGCACAAGGCCAAGACATGGCCAAGCTGGCGCAGGAGATGGAGGCCAAGCTCCAGACCAGCCCCGGTGACGGCAAGGCCTGGATGATGCTGGGACGCATCCAGGCCGCACAGCAACGCTGGGAGGAAGCGTCAAAAGCCTACCAGAAGGCAATCGAATTGATGCCCGGTGAAGCCAGCGCACGTTCCGCCTATGCCGAAGTCCTGGCTCTGCGCAATAACCGCCATCTCGCTGGCGAATCCATGAAGCTGGTGCGCGAAGCCCTGGCCCTCGATCCCGCCGACCGCAAGGGTCTGGAGTTGGCCGGCTTCGCCGCCTTCCAGGGCAAGAATTACAAGGAAGCCGTCGCCTACATGACCCGGCTCTACCAGCAATTGTCGCCGGACGATCCCTATGCCAAGGATATCCAGTCGGCCATCCAGGAGGCGGAACGGGCGGGCGGCGGCAATGGTCTGGATAACCTCTCCGAACAGCCCAGCGGACCCGTTTCGCCCTCGGCGGAGGGGGCTAGCATCAAAGGCCTGCTGGACATCGCGCCTGCGCTCAAATCCAGGCTGGCACCCCAGGACGTTGTTTTCGTGTTCGCGCGCACCGAGGGTGGCGGTCCACCGGTCGCCGCACTGCGCTTGAGCGCTGGAGAATTGCCCGCGGCGTTCGAACTAAGCGATGCCTTGGCCATGAACCCGGACAATAAGTTGTCGAAGTACCAGACGATCAACCTGGTCGCGCGCGTGTCCAAATCGGGCGCGCCCATGGGCGGCCCGGGCGACCTGGAAGGCATGCGAGTCGGTGTGAAAGTGGGAGCCAAAGACATCAAGCTGACCATAGACCAGGTCCGGCGCTGAGCGCGCTGCATCTCGGCTGGCGGGCGGCACTGCGCGACCTGATGTGAGCTAGAAGTAACTGCTAAGTAAGCTGTCGAAACCAATTTGGCTTACCACCGGGCTCCCTCACCCTGCCCTCTCCCGAAGAGGGTTCCACCCCCTTCCCCCTCCGGGGGAAGGGCCGGGGATGAGGGCCTGCGCCGGCAGCTTAATGAAGGCAAGTTACGTGACATCACGTATCAAACAAAATACTTGTAGAAACATAACCATGGGCGATAATCTTAGAGGAATTTCTTACGAAGTTTATCAGTGCGAGGCTGCCATGAACCATAACCCTTTGAACAAGCACCTGCGTACCCCTGTGATCGCAGTCGCGATCGCTGCCTACCTCGCCGGTTGCGCCAGCGTAACCGAGAAGAATGCCCAGAGGACGCAGCCAGCGCAGACCGCACACGGCGACACGGTCACACCGCCGTTCAAGGGTGGCGGCTACTACAAGGACGACGGCCCGGGGCGCAAGGCACCGGCCAACCTGGATCGTGTGCCGGATGCCGTCCCCCGGGTGGAAGCCTTGAACGCCCGCGCCAATGATCCGTATACCGTGCTGGGCAAGGCCTACACGCCCATTCCCGCCGGAGAACGCTACAAGGAACGCGGCCTGGCATCCTGGTACGGGCGCAAGTTCCACGGCAGGAAGACCTCTTCGGGCGAGCCTTATGACATGTACGCCATGACCGCGGCCCATGCCACTTTGCCGATTCCGTGCTACGCGCGCGTCACCAACAGCAACACCGGACAGAGCATCGTCGTCAGGGTCAACGATCGCGGCCCCTTCCACGAGGGCCGCATCATCGACCTGTCGTATACCGCCGCTCACAAGCTCGATGTACTTAAGGGCGTAACTCCGGTCGAGGTCGAACTGGTTAACGCAGAAGCCGCGCCCGATTCCTTCATCGCCCAGGCCGGCCCTTCGCCCTCGCCCGCGGACCTACCCCCGGCAGATGCGGCGGGAGCGATCTATCTGCAGCTAGGCGCCTACACCAATCCGGCATCCGCGGAAGCCCTGTTGTATCGCGCCAGCACCAAGCTCTCGCGCGATTTTCCCGGCGTGATGAGCCTGAACAGCGACGGCTTGCACAAGATTCAGGCCGGACCGTTCAAGTCGGAGGCAGCGGCCGATCAGGCCGCCGCTCGCATCCGCGAAGAGCTGGATGTGCAGCCGATCAAGATCAAGGCCAGGCAGCCCGCCAGCGCTGCGGCCGTACCGGAAGGATCCGCCGCCAAGGCTGTCGCCACGCCCGGCCTCTACCTACAGCTCGCCGCCCTTTCCACGACGGTTGCGGCCGAAGAGCTTAGCACTCGCGTCAAGGCTCGGTTCGGGGACCAACTGCCCGGCATCGACCGGCTCACGGTGGGCCAGTTGATCAAGGTGCAAGCCGGCCCCTTCCTCAACGCCGCATCCGCCGAACGCCTGGCCATGGCCTATCAGCAGGACTTTGGCACCACGCCATACAAGGTGCAGCGTTAAACCTTGTTTCCTCAGTTGACCGCTCATTTTCTGTAACTTCTCAATAAGGAACGGCAACCCTATCGACCGCGTGACGAGACCTATCGCGACTTCACCGGTGGCAAAGGCCCTCTCAAGAAGCACGCTTCAACCCGTGGCTTCAAAAAGAAATCATCGCGGCAGCGCCGGCTTCCGGCCGGCTGTTTTCAAAGACGCAGGCAAGGATGGCTGCGCTACAGGGACTCGCCAGTGCTTCTTCAACCTGCCTGGGGTGGCTTACATCACTACCCCGCGTGAACGGGCGCTGACCGCACTATGCTGTGACATATTGAGAAGTTACCATTTTCTCTCGTAAGGCCCCATGAACATTTGGGATTACGCCTTCGATCACGCTCCCCATTTGGGTGTACCCGCTACGGAACCACGCCCGGTGTGGATAGGACTCCGTAGCCCAGGATGGCAGCCATGTCCGTGATTTTTTCCAGTTCGATGGCCGTCCCCCTGGCGGCAGCGACTTCCGCAATCAGTTTTGCGGTGGTTTCGCAATTGCGACAGCCTGTGCCGAGAACCTTGATGTGTTTCATGGTCGATTCCTTGGTGGTGGGTAGACGTAACTCGACGGCTTCGGTCAGCAGCAAGCCTTGCCCGATGCGGCCGGGGTGCAACAGGGGCCGGTCTGGACCACGGTAAGATGGGCAAAGGGGTCGGCGGATGGCTGCGGCAGGGCTACTGCACAGGCTTCTTCGAATTGGGCGTCGAGTAACTGCGCTGATTCGTCACGGATGTGCCGGGCGATTTCGATCACGCTGTCGATTTGCTCCTTTGCCACGCCATATTCCTTGAGTCTGGCCATTTGGCACAGGCCCTGCTTGGGATGGTTGGAGGCGATGTTTGCCGCGAGCGCGATTAGGGCGACGATGGAACGGTGCAATTCAGTCATTTCCATACCTCTTAAGTAATGTCGCGTAACTTGCCTTCATTAAGCTGCCGGCGCAGCCCCTCCTCCCCGGCTCTTCCCCCGGAGGGGGAAGGGGGTGGAACCCTCTCCCTTCGGGAGAGGGCAGGGTGAGGGAGCCCGGTGGTAATCCAAATTGGTTTCGACAGGTTACTTAGTAACCACTGATTTAATCCTTCGACTGTTCGACAAGCTCACAGCTCAGGACGAACGGCA
>CAISDD010000254.1 GCA_903883985.1 uncultured Pseudomonadota bacterium
GACTGGTCACCTATCAAGCCGATGCGGCGGACGCTACCGACTCCGGCCTACGCTTTGCCGCAGCGGACGATGGCGATTTTGTCTGCCCGCAATGTGGGGCGGTGATGGCGGGAGAGTTTTTTGTTTGAGCACAATGTGCTCACAGCGCTGGAAACCGAAAACGCCCGTCTGATCGCGCTGCTGGAAGATCATGGTATCGAATGGCGTTTGCCACCTGAGACAACCACCGCTGAACCAGCGTCGGCGGCGGCTCCGTGCGCATCCACAAGGAAGCCGTGCAGGAGAAGGTGTTCGCCGCGCTCAACATCGGAGAGCAAGAGCGCCGCGAGAAATTGGTTTTCTGCTCGACGCACTGAAATACGGCGCGCCACCGCATGGCGGCCTGGCCTTCGGAGTGGACCGCCTGGTCACGCTGATGCTGATGACCGGGTCCGAATCCATCCGCGACGTGATCGCCTTCCCCAAGACTCAGCGCGCCTCCTGCCTGATGACCAGCGCACCCAACGCAGTGGACGAGAAGCATTTGCGTGAACTGCACATCCGCCTGCGCTGCAAAGCCGTCGAACCGGGCTGATCTGGCGCTAGGCCCCCTCGGAGTTACCGAGGGGGGAACGGCTTACTTCGCGGTAATGCTGACGGGCACGGTCGCTTGGGCGCTTAGTTTCGCCGAGTCGGTAACCGAGACCTTGAGGGTATAGCTACCCAGCACCGGATTGGCCCAGTAGGCGATGACGTTCATTCCGCTGACGGAGAAAGTCATGCCCAGGGGCGCCCCGGAAATCGTGACGGACAGCGAGGTAGCAGTGGCATCCGCCAGGGCTATCGTGCCACTGACCGGCTTGCCGACCACACCCGTCATGGCCGAACTCGTGATGACCGGTCCCGCCACGGCAATCTTGAAGGTATAGATGCCCTGGCTGGAAAGCCCCGTCTTGGTGTCTTTGACGATCACGGTCACGGCATAGCTGCCCAGGATTGGTATAGGCCAACTGATCACACCGCTAGTACTGATGCTCATGCCCGAGGGCGCGCCGACCAGGGCGTAGGTGACGGGATTGACACTGCTAACCGCAACCGTATAAGTCAGGGCCACGCCGGGTTGGCCGCTGACGTTCGCAGAGCCGACGGTGGGAGGCTGCTGTGCGGCGATCGTGATGCTGTAGAGGCCCTTGCCGCTCAATCCCGTCTTGGCGTCGTAGGCGGTCACCGTGACCGCGTAGCTACCCACCACGGGGGTCGTCCAGTTGACAATGCCGGCACTGCTGATCGTCATGCCGGAAGGCGCGCCAGCCAGGCTATACGTGACCGGGTTGGCGTTGGCGACGGAAACGGTGAACGACAGCGCCGTGCCGACCGTGCCACTGATGCTGGCGGGGGTTACCACGGGAGCCGTAGCTGCCACAGCGACACCCGAGAGCGAGCTCAACAGGCTGGTGACGTTGGGGCTACCCAGTCCCGTGGGCTGGTCATACCCAACTCTGGCGGAACAGGTAAGGCAGGTGCCGTCCGATCCCTTGGCAATATCGGCAAACCCGGCGGCGTAGTTGCCGGCCACACTGGCGATCTGTCCATACAACGCAGCGTGCACCTCGCCCAGCGCCGCTTTGGCTGCTGCGGCGCGTTGCGCGTTGGCTACGGCGATGATGCCGGCCCATTGAGGCGTGGACAGGCTGGTGCCGCCGACACTGTACCAACCCGCCGTGGTGCTTCCCGGCGTGATGACGGCCAGGTATTGGCCGGTGCTGGGGTCCGCATTGAAGGCCACGTCGGCCACGGAACGGTGCGCGAGGGTGCCCATTCCGGGCACGCCGCTGTTCTGATAGCTGGGTGTAGCCGTGTACAGGCTGATGCCGCCGCCAGTGCCCGACCAAACCACTTCCGAGCGCGTCGTCCCGGAATACGTGAGCGTCGTGCCGCTCACCGCCACCACATTGCTCGAAACGGCCGGCCACTCGACGGCCGCGCCGGCGTCGCCGGTCGCTGCCAGATAAGTCATGTTGGCATGGGCAAAGTAGGAATCCACCGAGGCGGTCCAGTTTCCTTCCACCGCACCGAAGCTCATCGAGACGACGCCGGCCCCCATGGAATTGGCCAATTGAACCGAGCCGGTAAGGTTGGAGACCGATGCGCTCGCCGCTTCGATAAGGATGATGCGTGCCAGGGGCGCGGTCGCATGCGCCCATTGGACGTCCAGCGCGATCTCCGTCGCCCAGCCCGAATCGTAGGCCGGCGCGGTTCCGGTCATGGCCCCGCTGGCGGTGTTGTAGACGACGGAAAACTGGCAATTACTGCCCGAGGCCCCCGCCAGGGGAAGGCTGGCAGTCGTGGCGATGGTCGTGGTCGTACAAGCGGGCAAGCCGAACTTCGTGTTGAAAGCGGCCAGCTCGGCGGCGACATTCGGGTCATGCATCGCGTCGATGATGTAGATCGTCTGCCCAGCGCCCAACTGCGCGGCTTGGGCCGCCGTGAGGGTCGTCCCGGCGACGGGGAGGGCAGGCAAGCTGTAGGCCGCGCGGATCTGGGCTGGCGTATAGGTCGCGACGACGCCACTGGAAGCCATCGGTGCCACGGTATCTGCGGCCGACAGCCCCTGATCCAGGAACCGCGTATGCCGCGCATGCAAGGATTGGGGCGTCAGCCGGCGGGTAGACATGCCGGCAAACTCGGCGGGAATCTGCTGACTGTGAGGATGTTGCCTGGCCGAGGTATCGCTGTAGTCCCGGTCGCTATCGGCGGGCTCGTCCAGCGTCGCCGGAGCCAGGTGGAAAGAAGGCTGCGCCACCTGGGCCGCGACATCATCGGGCACACTAACCGCGTCCAGTTGCAGCGTGGTCGTACCGGTCGCGAGGGAATTGACGCTGGGCAGGCCGCTATCCGCCATGCCCCCCACATCACCGCCGCCACACCCGCC
>CAISDD010000255.1 GCA_903883985.1 uncultured Pseudomonadota bacterium
CGCTGGAGGGGCCGTTCGGCGACCATACCGGCTATTACAACGAGCAGGAAACCTTTCCCGTGTTCACCGTGGAGCGCATCACCCTGCGCCGCGATGCGATCTACCACTCCACCTACACCGGCAAGCCTCCCGACGAACCGGCGATCCTCGGCCTGGCCTTGAACGAGGTATTCGTGCCGCTGCTGCAAAAGCAGTTTCCCGAGATCGTGGACTTCTACCTGCCGCCGGAAGGCTGCTCTTACCGCATGGCGGTGGTGAGCATGAAGAAGCAGTACCCCGGCCACGCCAAGCGGGTGATGTTCGGGATCTGGAGTTTCCTGCGCCAGTTCATGTATACGAAATTCATCATCGTCACCGACGACGACATCGACGTGCGTTCTTGGCACGAAGTCATGTGGGCGCTCACCACCCGGGTCGATCCGGCACGCGACACGCTTTTGGTGGAAAATACGCCCATCGACTACCTGGATTTTGCCAGCCCGGTTTCTGGCCTGGGGAGCAAGATGGGCATCGACGCCACCAATAAATGGCCGGGTGAAACCGCCCGCGAATGGGGAACAGTGATTCAAATGAGCGATGCGGTGAAACAGAAAGTGGATGCACTCTGGCCGCTGCTGGGCCTGGGCGGTTAAGGCTGGTCGGGCAATGGACGGCATCGGCCTCGCCGGCTTCGTTCCATTCAACAGCTTGTCCGACGAGGCCTTGGCGCAGGCGGCCGCAGTGGTGCGGGAAATCCGCCTGGCAACCGGGCAACACCTGTTTCACCGCGGCGATGCCGATGTGTTTCGCTACTACCTGATCGAGGGCCGGGTCGCTCTCGACGCCGGAGACGGATCGCCGCCCTTGCTGGTCCAGGCCGGCAGCGAGGCGGGGCGCCACTCTCTGGCGCGCCTGAAGCCGAGGCGCTATAGCGCGGTGGCACTGGTCTACTGCCGCGTACTGGCCTTCGACGAGGCGGAACTGGATACCATGATCGCTCAGGATCAGAGCACCGCTTACGAAGTCCAGGAGTTCGAGGGCAACGACCCTTCCTGGATGTTCGACCTGCTGCGCAACCCGGCTTTTGCCCGTGTGCCATCGGCCAATCTGCATGCCCTGTTCAAGCGCTTTCGCCCCCTGTCGGTGAGCGCCGGTCAGGAAATCATCCACCAGGGCGATGCGAGGGGCGAGCACTACTACCTGATCCGTGAGGGCCAGGCCATGGTCTCGCGGCATGATGATGCCGGGCAAGCCGTGGAGTTGGCAAGGCTGGGGCCGGGAGACGGTTTCGGCGAAGAATCTCTGATCGCCCAGGCCGCGCGCAGTGCCAGCGTACGCATGCAAAGCGATGGCTTGCTCATGTGCCTGGCGTCAGACGACTTCGATATTCTGTTGAAAGCGCCGTTGCTGCACCGGGTGAGCGCGGCCGAGGCTGCGGCCCTGCTCAAGGGCGGCAACGCCGATCTGATCGACGTGCGCCTGGCGGGTGAGTTCATGCAGGGCCATCTCAAGGGTAGCATCAACATCCCGCTTTGCAGGCTGCGTCTCAAGGCGTCCTCGCTGGAAAAGCAACGTGTCCATATCCTGGTCTGCGAGACCGAGCGGCGCAGTAGCGTCGCCGCATTCCTCCTCGAACAACGCGGCCTCGATGCGCGCATCCTGATGGGTGGTTACGACG
>CAISDD010000256.1 GCA_903883985.1 uncultured Pseudomonadota bacterium
GTGGAAGTACTGGAGCAGCTCAAACCACCCAAGCCGGGCCGCGATCTGGTGCTGAGCCTGAATCAGCACATCCAATACCTGGCCTATCGCGAACTTTCCGAAGCCGTGGAGAAGCACAATGCCCGCGCCGGTTCCGTGGTGGTGCTCGACGCGCGCAGCGGCGAAATCCTGGCCCTGGCCAACACGCCCAGCTTCAATCCGAACAGCCGCGCCACCTACACCCCGGAGCGACTGCGCAACCGCGCGGTCACCGACGAGTTCGAACCGGGCTCGGTCATGAAGCCCTTGATGGTCTCGGCCGCGCTGGATGCGCATGTGGTCACGCCGGAGACCACCATCGACACCGGGCCGGGTTGGTTCATCGTCGGCGACCGGAAGATCACCGACACCCATGCCAAGGGCGTGATCACCGTCTCTCAGGCCATCCAGTTTTCCAGCAATGTGGCGGCAGCCAAGATCGTCCTGGAGATGCGTGGGGAAGACTACTGGCGATTGCTCACGCGCGCGGGCCTGGGGGCTGCGCCGAACTCCGGCATGCCGGGCGAAGTGCATGGCAGGCTGCGCCCCTTCGCTACCTGGCGGCCAATCGAGAAGGCGACGATGGCTTTTGGCCACGGACTTTCGGTCAGCCTGTTGCAACTGGCGCATGCCTATACGGCGTTCGCCAACCGGGGCGTCATGCCGGCAGTGACCATCCTGCGTCGGGATGACACCGCCACGGGCGTGCGCGTGATGTCGGCCACTGCGGCGAAACAGGTGCTGGCCATGCTGGAACTGGTCACCCAGAACGGTGGCACCGCGCCTATGGCCCGGGTGGCGGGCTATCGCGTCGCCGGCAAGACCGGTACCGCGCACAAATTCAGGCTGCAAGGCGGCGGTTACGAGCCGAACAAGTACATCAGCTCCTTCGTCGGCCTGGCACCCGCTTCCAACCCGCGCCTGGTCGTGGCGGTGATGATCGACGAACCGAGCGGCCACGATTACTACGGCGGCCTGGTCGCAGCCCCCGTGTTCTCGAAAGTGATGGCCGGCTCGCTGCGCTTCCTGGCGGTGCCGCCGGACACCTCGTTCGACAGTGACAGCGCGCCGCCGGGCGAGGCGCCCGTGGTTCCGGAGTCGGTGTGATAGATAGCGCCACCATGAGCTCGCGACTGCGCGCACTAGCCCCGAGCGCGTGCGGCCTGTCCGCTGACAGCCGCCAGATTCGCGTGGGCGACGTCTTTCTCGCCTACCCGGGTGACGCTCATGACGGCCGCTCCCACATCCCCAGCGCCATCGCCCAGGGCGCGGTCGCGGTGCTGTGGGAACCGGACGGCCATGCATGGAACGCCGAAGATATCCCCAACCTGGCCGTGCCGGGCTTGAAATCCGCCGCCGCAGGCCTCGCCGCCGCCTGGTACGGGCAGCCCTCGCAGCACCTCTGGATGACCGGCATCACCGGCACCAATGGCAAGACCTCGGTCGCGCACTGGCTGTCCAGGGCCTGGACGACGCTGGGCAGCCTGACGGCGACGATAGGCACCCTGGGCAACGGATTTCCGGGTAGCCTGAAAGGTGGCAGCCACACCACGCCCGATGCGGTCAGCCTTCAAGGCTTGCTGGCCAGTTACCGCGATGCCGGCGTGCAAGGTGTGGCGATGGAAGTTTCCTCGCACGGCCTGGCTCAGGGTCGCGCGGCGGAAGTGGCGTTCGACGTCGCTGTGCTGACCAATCTCACCCAGGATCACCTCGACTACCACGGCGACATGGCCAGTTATGCGGCCGCGAAGGCGCGCCTTTTTACCTGGCCCGGCCTGAAATGGGCCGTACTCAACGGCGACGACGAACTCGGCGCCCGCCTGGCGCGGCAGTTGCGCGGCGGCACGACGGAAGTGCTCCGCTATGGGCTGCAAGGCGGTGACCTCCACGCAGAAAATCTGCGTGCCGACCAAGATGGCTTGCGTATGGACATCGTCTGCCCCTGGGGCAGAGGCGAGCTGGCGAGCCCGCTGCTGGGCGAATTCAATGCCTACAATTTGCTCGCCACCCTTGGCGCCTTGCTCGCTGGCGGAGTGAAACTGGACGACGCCCTGACAGCCCTGGCCAAGGTGGAGTCCGTACCGGGGCGGATGCAGCGGGTGGCTAGTGTAGACCCTCGCTTGCATGAGCTTTTCGCTGCGGACGAGCCCACCGTGATCGTCGATTTTGCGCACACCCCGGATGCGCTGGAAAAAGTACTAGCCACCCTGAAGCCGCTAGCCCAAGGCAGATTGATCTGCGTGTTCGGCTGCGGCGGCGGCCGCGATGTGGCGAAGCGGCCCTTGATGGGGGCGGTCGTGGCAGCCCGCGCCGATCACGCCATCGTCACCAGCGACAACCCGCGCAATGAAGATCCTTCCAGCATCCTGGACGGCATCCTGGCCGGCATGCCAAGTGGCCAGGAGGCCGTCCTCGACCGCCGCACGGCGATCCGCACGGCGATCCTTTCCGCTTCCGCGGCGGACATCGTTCTGCTGGCAGGCAAGGGGCACGAGACCTATCAGGAAAGCCTTGGGGTGAAAACCCCGTTCTCGGACGTGGAAGAAGCGCAAGCCGCGCTCGCGGCCTTGCACGAACAAAGGAAAGCAAGTGCATCTATTTGAAGCCGCCCAAGCCATCGGCGCCCGTGCCGTGGGTGCTGACGTGGCGCTCGGCACCGTCTCCAGCGACAGCCGCAAGCTGCCACCGGGCTGTCTCTTCGTCGCCCTGAAAGGGCCGCGTTTCGACGGCCACGCTTATGCGCAGAAGGCGCTGGAAAATGGCGCCACCGCCGTGATGGTGGATGCCGCCGCCGGGCTGGATCTCGCGCCGGCCTTGCAAGTCGACGACACCCGACTCGCCCTGGGCCGCCTGGCGGCCTGGCGGCGCGCGCAGATGCCAGCCAGGCTGGCCGCGATCACGGGCAGTAACGGCAAGACCACGGTGAAGGAGATGCTCGCGGCGATCCTCACCGCCGAAGTGGGCGAGGCGGCCGTGCTGGCTACCTGCGGCAATCTCAACAACGACATCGGCATGCCTTTGACGCTGCTGAAACTGACCCCGGAACATCGCTACGCCGCCATCGAGATGGGCATGAACCATCCCGGCGAAATTGCCTATCTGACGGAACTGGCCCGGCCCGACGTGGCCCTGGTCAACAACGCCCTGCGCGCCCATCTTCAAGGTCTGGGCAGCGTCGAGGCCGTGGCGCGCGCCAAGGGCGAGATCTACGCTGGGCTCAGGGACGGGGGCATCGCCATTTTCAACGCCGATGACCCGCATGCGCTGACATGGCGCCAACTGGCGGGCGGGCACAAGGTGCTGGGCTTCGGTTTCGCCGAGGGTGCCGACGTGCGGGTGTGTGAGAGCGAGCTTGCCCGTGATGGTCGCCGTGGTGATCGCGAACAAGCTCGCTCCTACGAGTTGGTACTGGAAACGCCGGTTGGGCGCATCGAAACCACGTTGCAGGTTCCTGGCATCCACAACCAGCGCAATGCCGCTGCCGCCGCCGCCGCCGCACTGGGTTTGGGCGTCTCGGCGGGCGCGGTTGCGCGTGGCCTGGCGGCATACGCCGGTAGCAAGGGGCGACTGCGGGACC
This sequence comes from uncultured Pseudomonadota bacterium, assembly GCA_903883985.1. GTDB lineage: Bacteria > Pseudomonadota > Gammaproteobacteria > Burkholderiales > Thiobacillaceae > PFJX01. The sequence continues at coordinate 3,596 of CAISDD010000256.1, forward strand.
AGGCTTGCATCCTCGGCGCCACCATGATCGATGACAGCTACAACGCCAATCCGGATTCCGTGGTGGCTGCCATCGAGGTGCTGGCGGCTCGCCCGGGCGAGCGCATCCTGGTCTTGGGCGACATGGGCGAACTCGGGGCCGAGACGGAGGCGCTGCATCGCGAAGTGGGCGAACGCGCACGAGCCGCCGGCATCGACCGCCTGCTCTGTCTGGGCGAGCATTCGTTGCATGCGGTGCTGGGCTTTGGTGCCGGTGCCATGCACTTCGAACGCATCGAGGAACTGCTGGCGGAAATCGAGTGCGCCTTGAGTCCGGAAGTGACCGTACTGATCAAGGGTTCCCGGTTCATGAAAATGGAACGAGTAGTGCAGTCATTCGTGGGCGAGCCAGAGGGAGAAACGGCACCCACTGGACCTTGCGTTTCCAATGAACCCGGGGGGGAATCCAAATGCTCTTGATGGTCGCCCAGTGGCTCGGTCATGACATCCGCCTGTTCAATGTCTTCAACTACATTACCCTGCGCGCTGTGCTGGCGGCGCTGACCTCGTTGCTCATCTCCTTCGTCGTCGGACCCTGGATGATCCGCAAGCTCACCTTGTTGAAGTTGGGCCAACCTGTGCGCGACGACGGTCCGCAGACCCACCTGGTCAAGGCCGGCACGCCGACCATGGGCGGCGCCTTGATCCTCTCCGCGGTGACGATCACCACGCTGCTGTGGGCAGATCTCAGCAACAATTATGTCTGGATCGCCCTGGTGACCCTGGTCGGCTTCGGCGCCATCGGCTGGGTGGACGATTGGCTCAAGGTGGTGGAGAAGAACCCCAGGGGCCTGGCCTCACGCTGGAAATACTTCTGGCAGTCGCTGCTCGGCTTTGCCGTGGCCGGATGGCTGGCCTGGTCCGCGCACCTTCCGGCCCAGACCGAGCTGATCGTGCCCTTCTTCAAGCACCTGGTTTTGCCCTTAGGGGTGACCGGCTTCGTGTTGCTGGCCTATTTCGTCATCGTCGGCACCAGCAACGCCGTGAACCTGACCGATGGCGCCGATGGCCTGGCCATCCTGCCCACGGTGATGGTGGCCGGCGCCCTGGCCGTGTTCTCTTACGTCGCCGGTCACGCAGTGTTCTCGAAGTACCTCGGCCTGCCGCACATCCCCGGCGCCGGCGAACTGGTGGTGTTCTGTGCCGCGCTGGTGGGGGCGGGCCTGGCCTTCCTCTGGTTTAACGCCTACCCGGCCGAAGTGTTCATGGGCGATGTCGGCGCGCTCGGCCTGGGCGCCGCGCTAGGCGTGGTGGCTGTGATCGTGCGCCAGGAAATCGTGCTGTTCATTATGGGCGGCGTGTTCGTCGCCGAAACTGTCTCGGTGATGGTGCAGGTCGGCTCATTCAAGCTGCGCGGCAAACGCGTGTTTCTCATGGCGCCCATCCACCATCACTTCGAGAAGAAGGGCTGGAAGGAAACCCAGGTGGTCGTGCGCTTCTGGATCATCAGCATGATGCTGGTGCTGATCGGTCTGTCGACCTTGAAACTACGGTAGGGCGATGACTTTTCACTCCTCACTCCTCACTCCACACCTGGTGGCTGGTCGCCAGGTTCTGGTGCTCGGCCTGGGCGACACGGGTGCCTCCTGCGTGCGCTGGCTGATAGAGCGCGACGCACTGGTGCGAGCCACGGATACCCGTACCGAACCGCCGCATGCGCAACACCTGCGCGAGGCTTTCCCGGAAGTACAACTGACGCTGGGTGGTTTTGATCCGGCCGACTTCGATTGGGCGGATCTGCTTGTCGTCAGCCCCGGAGTGGCTCTGTCCACACCGGAATTGCAGGCGGCGATGCAGGCCGGCAAGGAAGTGCTGGGCGATGTGGAATTGTTTGCCCGTTCCATAGCGCGAACAACCGCCAAGGTCATCGCCATCACCGGGTCCAACGGCAAGAGCACCGTCACCAGTTTGGTCGGCCATCTCTGCGCTGCGGTCGGACTGGACGTGGTGGTCGCCGGCAACATCGGCCTGCCGGTGCTGGACGCACTGGATGATAGGGAGACCAGCCATGCGCCCGACGTGTGGGTGCTGGAGCTGTCCAGCTTCCAGTTGGAGACCACGTCCAGCCTGCAAGCGGACGCCGCCACCGTACTCAACATCTCCCAGGACCACATGGATCGCTACGCCAACCTGGATGACTACGCGGCGGCCAAGACTCGGGTGTTCGGGACAAGGGACAAGGGGCAAGGGGCAAGGCCCGTTGTCCAGGTGTTGAACCGGGATGACCCGGTGGTGAGGGCGATGGCCAGGGAAGACCAGACGGTGTGGACATTTGGCATCGCGGACGGGCCACTCCTTGCACCTTGCCCCCCTGGGAGTTTCGGCCTGACCCGTCGCAAGGAGCGCCTTTGGCTTTGCGAAGGAGGAGAGGCGTTGCTACCGGTGGATAAGCTGCCCATCGTCGGCATGCACAACGCCGCCAACGCCCTGGCGGCAATCGCCTTGTGTCGCGCCATTGGCCTGCCTTATGACGGCTTGATCCCCGCATTGAAGACCTTTGCCGGCCTGCCGCATCGGGTGCAGCGCGTGGGCATGGCGGCCGAACGCATTTTCTACGACGACTCAAAGGGCACCAATGTCGGTGCTACCGCAGCGGCGCTGCTGGGTTTCACCGTGCCGGTGGTGTTGATCGCGGGAGGCGATGGCAAGGGGCAGGATTTCACGCCGCTGCGGGCCGCCGTGAAGAACGTGCGCGCCGTGATCCAGATTGGCCGCGACGGGCCGCTACTCGAACGGGCCATCGCCGGCGCCTGCCCGGTCTACCGCGCGCAGAGCATGGAAGAAGCGGTAAACCGGGCATTCGAGCTGTCCTTGCCCGGTGACGCCATCCTCCTCTCGCCCGCCTGCGCCAGTTGGGACATGTTCCGCAATTACACCCACCGCGCCGAAGTCTTTATTGCCGCCGTGAAAGAGCTGCTGGCCAGCGCGGGGGATGGTCGTAGCCTGCCGGAGCGGCGCATCCAGGATGTCGCGGAGTCAGGCGACGAGCAGCGCGCACGATCGGAGCGCAGACGCCATGTTTCATAACGCGGCCCTCAAACGCACCGCGCTGACCACCTACGACTGGGGACTGGTGTTCGTCGCCACGGCCTTGCTCGCGATGGGCCTGGTGATGGTGTTCTCCGCTTCGTCGAGCGTGGCCGAGGCGAAATCGGCCTTACATGAACACACCTACTACCTGGTGCGCCACGGCATGTATCTGGTGATCGGCCTGGGTGCGGGCTATGCCGCCTTCCAGGTGCCGACACCTCTCTGGCAGAAGCTGGCCCCGGGGCTGTTCATCGCCGGCGCTGTGCTGCTGGTGCTGGTGCTGATTCCGCACCTCGGCCGCGAAGTGAACGGCAGCCGACGCTGGATCCCTCTGGGGCCTCTGGGCAATTTCCAGCCATCCGAATTCATGAAGTTTGCCACCATCCTCTACGCCGCCGACTACACGGTACGCAAGGCGGCCCACATGCAAAACCTGGCGCGCGGCTTTCTGCCCATGTTCCTGGTGATGCTGGGTGTGGGCGGCGCGTTGCTCATGGAGCCCGACTTTGGTGCCTTCGTGGTCATCGTCACTATCGCCCTGGCCGCGCTATTCCTGGGCGGTCTCAATGCGCGACTGTTCTTCGGCCTGAACGCGCTGCTTGCCGTGGGCTTTGTATTGCTGGTGGTGCTGTCTCCTTACCGCTTGGCGCGAGTGACCAGCTATCTCGACCCATGGAACGATCCTTACGGAGCCGGCTACCAGCTCTCGCACGCGCTGATCGCCCTGGGCCGCGGCGAAATTCTCGGAGTCGGTCTGGGCGATAGTGTGGAAAAACTGTTCTATCTGCCCGAGTCCTATACGGACTTCCTGCTGGCGGTGATCGGCGAGGAACTGGGCTTGGTCGGCGTTCTCGGGGTCATCGGCCTGTTTTCCTGGCTTACCTGGCGCGCCTTTTCCATCGGCTGGCAAGCCAGCCTGATGGGACGCAACTATGCCGCCTTGGTGGCGCAAGGCGTCGGCGTCTGGATCGGTTTGCAATCTTTCATCAACATGGGGGTCAACCTGGGGCTGCTGCCCACCAAGGGGTTGACCCTGCCGATGATGAGTTACGGCGGCTCCGGCATCGTCTCGAACTGCCTGGGCCTGGCCATCCTGCTTCGTGTGGATTACGAAAACCGCTGCCTGATGAAGGGTGCCGTTGGCGGCTCAGCCGCCGCACGGGACAGGCGTCATCCTTACGAGGGGAAGCGGGGATGAACGACGTACAGCCCGTCTCTAGTCGCCACACGCCCCTCACCCCTCGCCACACGCTTCTTGTCATGGCGGGTGGCACCGGTGGCCACGTGATGCCGGCGTTGGCCGTGGCCGAGGCCTTGCGCGGCGAGTCCTGGCGCGTCGTCTGGCTGGGCACTAAAGCCGGCATGGAGGCGAATCTGGCCGCGGCGAAAGGCTTCGACATGGCCTGGGTAAATGTCGCCGGGGTGCGCGGAAAGGGCCTCTTTTCCAGGTTGTTGCTGCCGTTGAACCTGCTCGTCGCCTTCTGGCAAGCCGCGCGAGTGATTTTACGCGAGCGTCCCGATATCGCCCTGGGGATGGGCGGCTATGTCTCCTTTCCCGGCGGCATGATGGCTGTGCTGCTGAACATCCCCCTGGTGATCCATGAGCAGAATGCCATCGCCGGGCTTAGCAACCGGATCCTGGCGCGCATCGCCGATCGCGTCCTGCTAGGGTTTCCGCAGGTGAGTGGGGAGCGGGGAGCGGTGAGTGGGGAGCGGGGAGCGGTGAGTGGGGAGCGGGGAGCGGAGAGCTGGTTTACACCGCTCACCGCTCACCGCTCCCCGCTCACCGCCAAAGGCTCCCCGCTCACCACCAAAGGCGAGTGGGTGGGAAACCCGGTGCGTCCGGAGATCGCCGCCCTGCCGGCGCCGGAATTACGCATGAGCGGCACGGATGGTCCATTGCGCTTGCTGGTGATCGGAGGTTCCCTGGGTGCGGCAGCATTGAATGAAATGATTCCGCAAGCATTGCAGCGACTGCCTGCCGCGCAGCGCCCTCTGGTGCGCCACCAATCCGGTGCCAGACATCTCGCCGCGCTTGCGAAAAATTACGCACTAGCGGGTGTGGCGGCGGAAACCTTTGCCTTCATCGACAACATGGCTGCGGCCTACGCCTGGGCAGAGGTCGTGATCTGCCGCGGCGGCGCCCTGACGGTCGCGGAAATCGCCGCGGCCGGCCTGCCCGCGCTGTTCGTGCCCTTCCCCTTCGCTGTGGACGACCACCAGAGCGCCAATGCCGCATTCCTGGCCGACCAGGGTGCGGGCTGGCTGCTGCAACAAAGCGCGCTCGACCCGGAAAAGCTGGCGGTCTGGCTAAGCGGCCTGACGCGCGCGGAACTGCTGGTCCGGGCGATCAAGGCGCGCGCTCTGGCAAAACCGGACGCGACGGCCAGGGTGGTGGCGGTGTTGAAGGAGATGGCGAAATGAGTCACCACACGCTGACTAACGGCACCAATGTAGCGCAGGCATCCTGCCTGCGGGTTGCAAAGACGCAGGCAGGGATGCCTGCGCTACAGGACGAGCGTCATGAAACATAAAGTCCATCAAATCCATTTTGTCGGCATCGGCGGCGCAGGCATGAGCGGGATCGCCGAGGTGTTGATCAACCTGGGCTACCAGGTTTCCGGTAGCGACGGCATCGACAACGCCGTCACCCAACGCCTGGCGGAAATGGGTGCGGCCGTGTTCCTGGGCCATGCCGCGGAACATATCCTGGGTGCCGATGTTTTGGTGATCTCCAGCGCAATTCATGAAGACAACCCGGAAGTGCGGGCGGCGCACACGGCTAACATTCCGGTGGTGGCGCGCGCCATGATGCTGGCCGAGTTGATGCGCTTCAAACAGGGTATCGCCATCGCCGGCACCCATGGCAAGACCACCACCACCAGCTTGATCGCCAGCGTACTCAACGAGGCCGGCCTCGACCCCACCTTCGTGATCGGCGGCAAACTCCTGGCGGCCGGCGCCAATGCCCGCCTGGGGCAGGGAGAATGGCTGGTGGCGGAAGCGGATGAGTCGGATGCTTCCTTCCTGCACCTATCTCCGGTCGTCTCCATCGTCACCAACATCGACGCCGACCACATGGAAACCTACGAGCACGACTTCGAGAAACTGAAGTCGGCCTTCGTGGAGTTTCTGCATCGACTTCCGTTCTGGGGCATGGCCATCGTCTGTGCCGATGACCCCATCGTGCGTGGCCTGCTGCCGCGCATCCACAAGCCGGTGATGACTTACGGTACCGGCGACGATTGCGCCATTCAGGCAGTCAATATCCGCGCGGATGACGGCCAGATGCACTTCACGGCTTTGCGCAACGGCGTGCGTTCCGCCGTGGATATCCGGCTTAACATGCCCGGGTCGCACAACGTGCTCAACGCATTGGCTGCGGTGGCCGTTGCCTGGGAACTCCAGATACCGGATGCCGCATTGCAAAGGGCGCTGGCGAATTTCAGCGGCGTCGGCCGCCGTTTCCAGCGTTACGGGGAAATCACCCTGCCAGGTGCCGGGGATTCCCTTGCCCCTTGTTCCTTGCCCCTTGTTCGCCGTTTCACCCTGATCGACGATTACGGTCATCACCCGGTAGAGATGCAGGCTACGCTCAACGCCGCACGCGGCGCCTTCCCCGGTCGCCGCCTGGTGCTTGCGTTCCAGCCACACCGCTACACCCGTACCCGAGACCTGTTCGAGGATTTCGTGCGCGTGCTGTCGCAGGCCGACGCCGTGCTGCTCACCGAGATCTATGCCGCCAGTGAAGCCCCCATCGTCGCCGCCGACGGTCGCGCCCTGGCGCGCGCGCTGCGAGTCGCCGGCAAGGTGGAGCCGGTATTCGTGGAAAACGTGAACGATCTGGCCGCCATGCTGGCCGACTTCATTCGCGACGGCGATGTGGTCCTGACCATGGGTGCGGGCTCCATCGGCCAGGTTCCAGCCAGGCTCGCGGAGATGGGGGTGGCCCCATGACCCAGGCAGCGGGCCTGCGCGGCATCCTGGAGCACGACGTAGCGATGCGCGACTACACCAGTTGGCGCGTGGGCGGGCCGGCGGACAGCCTCTACAAGCCTGCGGACGTGGAGGACCTGTGTGCCTACCTGAAGACGCTGGCCGCCAACGAACCGCTTCATTTCGTCGGCCTGGGCAGCAACCTGCTGGTGCGTGATGCTGGCGTGCGTGGCACGGTGATCCACCTGCATGGCGCCTTGAAGACGCTGCGACTCGATGACCACCATGGCAGCCAAGCTCAATTCGGCGGGGTCTATGCCGAGGCTGGAGTGGCCAGCCCCAAATTGGCGCGCTTCGCCGCCGGCCACGACCTTTGCGGTTCGGCCTTCCTGGCCGGCATCCCTGGCACGATCGGTGGAGCACTGGCGATGAACGCTGGCTGCCATGGCCACGAGACCTGGGCATACGTGACCCATGTTCTGAGCGTGGATCGCCAGGGCATGACCCACAAGCGCACCCCGCAGGAGTATCGCGTCACCTACCGCCATGTCGATCCCGTGGAGCGCCGCGAGGAATGGTTTCTCGCCGCCTGGTTCCAGTTCCCCAAGGGCGATGGCGAAGCAGCGCGCGAGGAGATCAAGTGCCTGCTGGAGCGTCGCCAGGCCAGCCAGCCACTGGAAATGCCCAATGCCGGCTCGGTGTTCCGCAATCCCCAGGGGGACTTCGCCGCACGCTTGATCGAGTCATGCGGCCTGAAGGGCCGCCGGCTTGGTGGCGCCCAGGTGTCGGAAAAACATGCCAATTTCATCGTCAACCTGGGCCAGGCCACGGCGGGAGACATCGAGGCCTTGATCGAGGCGACACGGCAGGAAGTAAAAGCCAGAACCGGGGTGGAATTGATCCGGGAAGTGCAGATTCTGGGAGAAAGAACATGAACGACTTTGGCAAGGTCGCCGTGATGCTAGGCGGCAACTCCGCAGAGCGCGAGGTGTCGCTAAAGAGTGGAGCCGCAGTGTTGGCCGCCTTGAGAAGCCGTGGCGTCGATGCCCATGGCTTCGATCCCGCCATGCAGCCGCTGGAGGCACTGAAGGGTTTTCAGCGCGTCTTCATCGCCCTGCACGGACGAGGCGGTGAGGATGGCAGCCTGCAAGGCGCACTCACCCTGATGCGCATCCCCTACACCGGCAGCGGCGTGCTGGCCTCCGCACTGGCAATGGACAAATGGCGTAGCAAGCTGCTCTGGCGATCTGCGGGCCTGCCGATCCCCGATTATGTGGCGCTCGGCCCGGGGGCTGGCCTCACACGCGAGGCCGGCAGGGACTCGGCTCTCACGGACAACACGCACACCCAGGCCGAGTTTGATGCCGTGGTCGCCAGACTGGGGCTGCCCTTGTTTGTCAAGCCGGCCCGCGAGGGTTCCAGCATCGGCGTGGTCAAAGTGAAACGGGCCGCCGACCTGCCTGCGGCTTACGCGCAAGCCGCGCGCCACGACGATCTGGTGCTGGCGGAACAGGCCATGAGCGGCGGCGAGTTCACCGTCGCGGTGTTGGGTGCAGGCGCCAACCTGATCGCCTTGCCCTCGATCCGCATCGTCCCCGCCACCGAGTTCTACGATTTTGAGGCCAAGTATTTCCGTGACGACACGCGCTATCTTTGCCCGAGCGGACTCCCCGACGCGGCGGAAGCCGAAATGCGCGAGTTGGCGCAGGCCGGCTATCGCGCACTGGGCTGCCGCGGCTGGGCCAGGGTGGATTTCCTGCTCGATGCGGCGGGCCGCCCCTATCTGCTGGAAGCCAATACCTCACCCGGAATGACCGACCACAGCCTGGTGCCGATAGCGGCCCGGGCCAGCGGCCTGGATTTCCCCGAACTGTGTATCTCCATCCTGGAGATGGCCCATGTGGAATGACCCCGCCGCCCTCAACCGCCTGACCCGACTGATCTTGATCGCGGCCCTGCTGTTCACCCTGTGGACGGTGGGAAGGGCAGCCGCAGAGAAGCTTGCGCCTTTCTGGCAAGTAAGCGTAAGCGGCGCCAGTCACGAAGAAACGCGAGCGGCCGCAAAACAGGCTCTGAGCAAGCTGCGTGGCGGCTTTTTTGCCCTCGATCTGGAAGGAGTTCGGCAGACGTTCGAGCGCCTGCCCTGGGTTCGGCACGCGGAAATACGACGTGTCTGGCCGGGGTGTTTGGCCATCGTCCTGGAAGATCAACACGCAGCGGCGGCCTGGAATGATCGCGCCTTGCTCAATACCTACGGCGAGGTATTCGCAGTCCCGGCGATGGAGCAATACCTCGGCCTGCCGCGCGTGTACGCCCCAGAAGGCACCGAGCGCGAGACGGCACGCCGGTATGGAGAATTCCTGGCGTTGACGAAGCCACTCGGCCTGCGTGTCGAACAGATCGTGGTGAATGCCCGGCTTTCCTGGCGCGTGCGCCTGCACGGCAGCGATACCAACAGCGTCCAGGTCGAGTTGGGGCGTGACCACCTCACCGAGCGATTGGCTCGCTTCGCTCATTTCTACCCGCAGGCGGTGGCGAGCCTGGGATCCATCGTCCGCGCCGACATGCGCTATCCCAACGGTTTCGCCGCACAGATGAAGGGCAATCCGGCAGGCGGCTCGTTTACGGGCAGAAAAATGGCTAAGGATGTGAAAAAGGCATGAGCAAGATACGCGAAAACAAGGATTTGATCGTCGGCCTCGATATCGGTACGTCGAAGATCGTCGCCCTGGTGGCGGAGGCCCTGCCGGAAGGCGGCATCAACATCATCGGCATGGGATCAGCGCCTTCCCGCGGCTTGAAGAAGGGCGTGGTGGTCGATATCGAAGCGACCGTCTCGGCCATCCAGCGCGCCCTGGAAGAGGCCGAGCTGATGGCCAACTGCAAGATTACGCAAGTCTATACAGGCATCGCAGGCAGCCATATCAAGGCGCAAAACTCCAGCGGCATGCTGCCGATACGCGACCGCGAGGTGAGCCAGTTGGACAAGGACCGGGTGGTCGAGATTGCCAGCGCGCTCAACATCCCGACGGACCAGCAGGTGCTGCATGTGCTGCCGCAGGAGTACATCATCGACGGCCAGGATGGTGTGCGCGAACCGCTGGGTATGTCCGGCGTGCGCCTGGAAGTGAAGGTGCATATCGTCACCGGCGCCGTCTCAGCGGCTCAGAACATCGTCACGTGCGTGCGCCGCTGCGGCCTGGAAGTGCAGGATCTGGTGCTGCAGCCCCTGGCTTCGAGCAAGGCGGTGCTCAACAACGACGAAAAGGATCTGGGCGTGTGCCTGGTCGATATTGGCGGTGGAACCACCGATATCGCCGTCTACACCCGCGGCGCCATCCA
>CAISDD010000257.1 GCA_903883985.1 uncultured Pseudomonadota bacterium
CAGCTTGCGTTAGCCGACGTTTCATGTCGGCGCAACCCAGCACGGCCGTGGATGTTGGGCTTCCAGTCGTCAGCCCAACCTACGCTTGCTGCCCGGTGGTGAGGATGGACATGCCATGCACATCGAGGATGACATTGCCGTTGTCGGTGATGAAACCGGAACGCAACACCGGGTTGCTGCCCAGTCTTACCAGTTTCCGGGCCACACAGGAGCCAGCGTAGCATGCCAGATACGGCCTCATGCCCCCCCGTCGCGCGCCAGGCTGCGGGGTCGGGTGCGGTGTAAGTGCGGTGTTGGGGCCGGTCGGCAGAATAAACGGCATTCCGCCCCACGCCACTCCACTCGCGTGCCACAGAGGCACTAGATACTTTTGTCAACCTCCGGTCTCGCCACTCGCACACATGGGTTGCACACAAGTTGCGCAAAGACACCGCAGACCGAATCGGACAGGACGCGGGTCAAACGCAGTCACTCCTGTTTGGCACCATCCAGACTTGCCGCATGCGTCTGGATGTAGCGCTCCAACAATGCACAGAACGTCTGGTGCATGATGCCGCCGGCCTTGCCCGTAGAAATATCCGTCTCCACCTTGGCGGCCCAGGTAGTCGCCTCCGCCTTGGTGCGGAACACCCCACTACGACCCTCACCCGAGCGGCGCGAGCGCTCCAACCACCCGCTCGTTTTTGAAATGTCGCCACGATGGCCTCCCGTACCAGTGCCAAAACCGTACCACTGCGATCCGATAATGGCGCAAAAAAATGGTAAACGAGCGGTTTTAATCAAGCCAAAAAAAGCCCGCGAGGCCTGTGTTTACGGGGCTTGCGAGCTGTTTAGTGAGTGTGTGGTTTTAAGCTGTTGGTGCGAAAGAAGGGACTCGAACCCTCAAGCCTTGCGGCGCTGGAACCTAAATCCAGTGCGTCTACCAATTCCGCCACTTTCGCGATGTAATCACTCGTGGTCGCAAGCCACTGCCTCACACCGGTAAAACAACCGGCCACTCTACCCAGGCTCATTCTCTGGTGCGTAAGCGTTGTGAAACGGCGATCATTGTAACACGGGGTGATGCCCGACGCCGGACGAAGCAGGCCTGTCAAGTCTTGTCGGGTGCGACGTTATTCTTCATGCTGTGCCCCCTTTGTTCTGCCGAAACCCCATGCTGCCCTCCATTGAAATCCGCATTGCCCAGGAACTCCACGTCCAGGCACACCAGGTCGCCGCAGCAGTGGCGCTGCTCGATGACGGCGCTACCGTCCCCTTTGTGGCGCGCTATCGCAAGGAGGCAACCGGCGGGCTCGACGACACACAGTTACGGCATCTGGAAGAGAGGCTGGGCTATCTGCGCGAACTGGAGGAGCGGCGTACGGTGGTTCTGGCTAGCATCGAAGCGCAAGGCAAGCTTACGCCGCAGTTGCTGGCCGACATCGCGGCGGCCGAGACCAAGCAGCGCCTGGAAGATCTCTATATGCCCTACAAGCAGAAGCGCCGCACCAAGGCGCAGATCGCCCGAGAAGCCGGTCTGGGGCCGTTGGCGGAAATGCTGCTGGCCGATTCCTTGCTAACTCCGGAAGTCGAAGCTGTGGCCTTCGTAAACCTCGATCTCGGTGTGCCCGACGTGAAAGCGGCCCTGGACGGCGCCCGCCAGATACTCATGGAGAGGTTTGCCGAAGACGCCGCACTGCTAGAACGTCTGCGCACCTACTTGCAGGACAACGGCCGCATGGTGTCGCGACTGATCGATGGCAAGGAAGGCGAAGGTCAAAAATTTCGCGATTGGTTCGCGTTCGATGAACCCTGGAAGACCATGCCCTCGCACCGTGCCCTGGCGCTGTTTCGGGGGCGCAACGAGGGCGTGTTGGGGCTCTCCATCAAATTGCAGGAGGAGATATCTCCCCTTCCCGGGGAAGAGGGGGTGCTCATCGGCTACATCGCCACCCACTTTGGTCTGTGCGATCAGGGGCGGCCTGGCGACAAGTGGCTGCTGGATACGGTGCGCTGGGCATGGAAGGTGAAGCTCTCCTTGCACCTCGAACTGGACCTGATGAACGCCTTGTTCGAGCGCGCGGAAGCCGAAGCCATACGCGTCTTCGCCAGCAACCTGAAAGACCTGCTGCTGGCAGCCCCGGCCGGACCGAAGGCGGTGATCGGCCTCGACCCGGGCATCCGCACCGGCGTCAAGGTGGCGGTGGTGGACCGAACCGGCCGCGTGCTCGACACCGCCGTCGTTTACCCGCACGAGCCGCGTTGCGACTGGAATGGCGCGCTCGCTACCCTGGCCAGGCTCGCGGCCTTGCATGGTGTGGAACTCATCAGCATCGGCAATGGGACCGCCAGCCGCGAAACTGATAAGCTGGCCGCCGACCTCATCGCTCAACTCGCGCGCTCGCCCGCGCAAGCGAAGCTCATCAAGGTGACGGTGAGTGAGGCCGGCGCCTCGGTGTATTCCGCCTCGGAACTAGCCGCGCGCGAATTCCCGGACATGGACGTCACCCTGCGCGGTGCGGTATCCATCGCCCGCCGTCTGCAGGATCCACTCGCCGAACTGGTGAAGATCGAGCCGAAAGCGATCGGTGTGGGCCAGTATCAGCACGACCTCGGCCAGGCCAGGCTGGCCCATGCGCTGGAAGCCGTGGTGGAGGACTGCGTCAACGCCGTGGGGGTCGATGTGAACACAGCCTCAGCGGCCCTGCTCAGCCGCGTTTCCGGTCTAAACGCCGCACTCGCCAACCAGGTCGTAGCCCATCGCGATGCCCATGGACCTTTCCCCAATCGCAAGGAACTAAAACAGGTGCCGCGCCTGGGGCCGAAGACCTTCGAACTGGCCGCTGGTTTCCTGCGCGTGCCCGGTGGCGACAATCCACTCGACGCTTCCTCTGTGCATCCGGAGGCGTACCCCGTGGTGATGCGCATCCTGGCCGACCTGAAGCTGGACATGAAGGGCTTGATCGGCAATGTGGACGTGCTCAAACGCCTAGATGCCGGCAAGTATGTGGATGAACGTTTCGGTCTACCCACGGTGAAGGATATTCTCAAGGAACTGGAAAAGCCCGGTCGCGACCCGCGCCCGGCATTCAGGGCGGCGGTGTTTCAGGATGGGGTCCATGAGCTGAAAGACCTGATACCCGGCATGCAACTGGAAGGCGTGGTCAGTAACGTCACCAACTTCGGTGCTTTCGTCGATATCGGTGTGCATCAGGACGGACTGGTGCATATCTCTGCCTTGTCGGAGAAATTCGTCAAAGATCCGCGCGACGTGGTAAAGGCCGGCGATATCGTCAAGGTGAAGGTGTTGGAGGTGGATATCGCCCGCAAACGCGTGGCGCTGACCCTGCGCATGCAAGACGAAGTGAAGCCGCAGCGGGTGGAGCGAGCGCCGGCTGCCGCGTCGGCTCGGGCGATGCGTCCGGTTCAGAACGCGAACGGCGCGCTGGCGGAGGCGCTGAATCGGGCGGTCAAGCGTAAATAGGGGTGGGGTACAGTCTTCTGTCGCGGTAGGGATGCTCATAAATGGGCATCCCTAAGTAAGCTGTCGAAACCAATTTGGCTTACCACCGGGCTCCCTCACCCTGCCCTTTCCCGAAGAGGGTTCCACCCCCTTCCCCCTCCGGGGGAAGGGCCGGGGATGAGGGCCTGCGCCGGCAGCTTAATGAAGGCAAGTTACGCGACATCACTTACCGCGATTCAATCACATGGTCCACGGGGAGCAACAGGCTGGTTGAAGAAACGGTAGGTGTTTTTACCCGCGCGTTTCGCTGCATACATCGCGGTGTCGGCGTTCTTCATCAACTGGGCCGACGTATTGCCATCCGATGGGTACATGGCAATCCCGATGGACGTTCCAACCTGAGCCGTCTTGTCCTCGCGAAACTTCATGGGTTCGTTGATTACAGCGACGATGCGGCCGGCGATGTGTCCTACCTCGGCCTCGCTCGACGGATTGTTGAGGAGGATGACAAATTCATCTCCACCCAGACGGGCAACGGTATCGGACTGCCGTACCAATGCCAGGAGACTCTCTGCCACCGCCTTCAGCAACTCATCACCGATGTCATGGCCGAGGGTGTCGTTGACGTACTTAAACCGGTCCAGGTCGAGAAATAACACAGCCAACGGGTGTCGCTCACGTTCCGCGAAGGCGATTTGGTAATCTACTCTCTCCATCAACAAAGCTCGATTCGGCAAGCCGGTTAGGGCATCGTGAAAGGCCATGTGCCGAATGCGCTCGTCCTTGCGCCAAAGTTCAGTGATGTCGTTGAATACCGATATATAGCGTACCGGTTGCCCCTCTGGGGCGGGAATTCTGGTGATGGTCAGCCATTCCAGAAAAGCCTCGCCATTCTTGCGGCAGTTCCAGACTTGACCCTGCCATATTCCGTCGATGGCAATGTCCCGCCACACAGCAGCATGAAATGCCTGGTCGTGACGGTCGGACTTGAGGATGCGTGGCGACTGCCCAATGGCTTCCTCGGCGCTATAGCCGGTAATCGAAGTAAAGGCTGGATTCACGGACAGAATCACGCCATTGGCGTCCGTGACAAAGATGCCTTCGATGGTGTTCTGAAATACGCTGGCGGCCAGTACGAGTTCAGCATCTGCTTCCTTAAGGGAGGTAATGTCGCTGACCAGAACGAAAAAACCAGGAACCTTGCCATGGGGGGCTAGGTCTGGAATGTAGTGGACCAAGGTGTATCCGAACCCTCCATCTGCCTTGGTCAGTGTGCGCTCGAAACGCTGCGGTTCACCCGCTAGGGCACCCCGGACGTAGGGCTCATTGAGAGCAAAAAGATTTTTGCCCAGGAGTTCCTGCATGGTGTGGCCAACGATGGACGCTGGTGGTTTG
This sequence comes from uncultured Pseudomonadota bacterium, assembly GCA_903883985.1. Classification (GTDB taxonomy): domain Bacteria; phylum Pseudomonadota; class Gammaproteobacteria; order Burkholderiales; family Thiobacillaceae; genus PFJX01. Next base: position 4,838 of record CAISDD010000257.1, read on the forward strand.
CCGAACCACGCCAGATAAGCCTTGTTGGCGAATTGGCAGCGCAAGTTTTTGTCCCAATAGGCGATGAGAACCGGCAGGGCGTCGGTAATGGTCCGGATGAAGTTCTCGCTCTTGGCGACGGCCAAGGCAGACGCTTCAGCGCGCTTGCGCGTCGCGTCCTCCTCGGAGAGGTCACTCACCAGGCCGATGAACTGGTATCCAGTATTGAGCCGTATCTCGGTGACGGCCAACCGCATCGGGAATACTTCTCCGCTCTTGCGCCGCCCCTGCACTGTTCGTCCGATACCAATGATTCGTGGCGATCGCTCTAGTAAGTAGCGTGCCAGGTAATCATCGTGTTCCTCAGTGTAGGGAGACGGCATCAGCTTCCTGACGTTGCTACCTATCACTTCAGCCGCGACGTATCCAAAGATGCGTTCCGCAGCAGCATTGAATTTCTGGATGATGCCGGCCTCGTCGATGGTAAGGATTGCGTCGTAAACATTGTCGAGGATGCCCTGAAGGCTGTCTTGCATGGTAACGATGCGTTGCATCGAGTGCATGCGTGCATTGAGTACATCGAAGTCGATGGGTTTGATGAGGTATTCATCGGCGCCGGCATCGAAGCCGGCAAGGATTTCATCCTTCGACGAGAGTGATGTCATCAACAACACAGGCACCCAACGCGTGCAGTCTAGTGCCTTGATGCGGCGAGTGGCCTCGATGCCGTCCATGTTCGGCATCACCACATCCATGAGCACCAAATCCGGGAGTCCAGACTGGTAGGCCGCTACGGCAGCAGCGCCGTCCTGAACGAAGGCGACTTCGTGGCCCTGCTCTCGGAGAAATTCCATGACAGGTAGCGACACGGCCCTGTTGTCATCAACCATCAGGATACGCAAGAAAACCCCTTAAGAGTCAGTACAGGGACAAGCTTGACAGGATTCAGCTCCATTGCCACCATGCTACAGTGGTATGCGCTACGCGCATTTAACATTTTTCGCGGCACTGGTCAACGTCTATTGTGGCTCACAAATACTTATTGCTGTAAGCCTGATGTTACACGACTGCTTCTGACTCGGAGCTGCCGGACGGGGGGCGGCACCAGATGGTAGCACCTGTTTCGAAGCGCTCTGGCCGGGGCTGCGAACTTGGCAGAGGCACCTGACCCGAGGAAATCGCCAAAATATGCCCATACCTGTTTCCTGCCATCACTGGCGATAACCATTTCCACCCGATTACTCACGTCCGCCGAACTCGGCGAACGCCTCAACGAGTCTTTGTCGGACATTCACAACCGCGTTTCCCAAGAGAAACCCTTGCCACCTGCGATTAACGCCAGGCCCAACGGGTTCGGTCCACGTTGAGGGTAGATCGGCAACTTCGTTGAGCTCATTCGGGCCATCCACACGTTCGGTGAACGTCTTAGCCGATCAGGGCGTTATTCATTTGAGGAACAGGCTGTAGGCCAAGTTACGCGATTCGTTCCAGTAGCGGTAACCAAGACCATCGAGAAACTCCTGAAATTCGGCTTTCTGCTCGGCTTGCACCTGGATGCCCACCAACACACGACCATAGTCCGCCCCGTGGTTGCGGTAGTGGAACAAACTGATGTTCCAGGCGTGACTCATGCTGTTGAGAAATTTCATCAGGGCGCCGGGGCGCTCCGGGAACTCGAAGCGGTAGAGCACTTCGTTTTCCGCCTGTGGCGCGCGCCCCCCTACGAGGTGACGGATGTGCAGCTTGGCCATCTCGTTGTCCGACAGATCCAGCACCGGCAGCTCGTGCTTCTCCAGGGTAATCAGCAGCTTGTCCACTTCGGCGCGGTTGTGTACCTGCACGCCCACGAAGATGTGTGCCACCAGGGCATCCGAGTAGCGGTAGTTGAATTCGGTGATGGCCCGGGTGCCGAGGAGCGTGCAGAAGGCCTTGAAGCTGCCGGGCTGCTCCGGAATGGAAACCGCCAGGACGGCCTCCCGCTTCTCGCCCAATTCGGCGCGCTCGGCGATGAAACGCAGGCGGTCGAAATTCATGTTGGCCCCGCTGGCGATGGCGATAAGATGCTTGTTCTTCGC
>CAISDD010000258.1 GCA_903883985.1 uncultured Pseudomonadota bacterium
ACCGGTGCCATCAACCGGCGTGGGCTGGATCAGACCCTGTCGCGCGAGATCGCCCGCTCACACGTAGCAACGCGCGCTTTAGCCTGGCGATGCTGGACCGGGACCTTTTCAAGAAGGTCAACGACCTCCATGGCCACGAGGCGGGGGATCTGATGTTGATGCACTTCACCAGCCTAATCCGCTCGGTGATGCGCAAATCCGACGACCTGGCGCGCTACGGCGGCGAGGAATTCATCCTGATCCTGCCAGAGACTGACGCTCGCGGTGCCCATTTCGTGCTCGGCCGACAGCAGGTGATGGCGCGCACGCCTTTGAATTACGAGGGTGAGCAGATCGACGCCACCTTCAGCGCGGGGATCGCCACCCTGAAACCCGACGAAAATGGCCAAGCCTTGCTGCGACGCGCCGACGACGCCGTCTATGCCGCAAAGAACGCGGGCCGCCCGTCAAACTGGCGCCGTGAACGGTCAGTCATCGCGACGAAACTCGCCTTCGATGACCTGCACCTCGCCGCGTGGACCGTTCCCTGGAGATATTGGCGGCGGTATGCGCGCGGGGGGCCAGATCAGGAGAAGCACGGCGAGTACGTCGCTGCCAAAACCGGGCAGGATCAGGAGTACCCCGGCGAGCAAGCGGCGGCCGCTGGCCCACATTGCGCCGAAAGGCGTTTCGCCGCGCGCCAGCGCCTGCCCCAGGCGAGACGACAACTCGCGGGGTTGCGCGCGGATCAGCATCACGCCAGCCCAGGCCGCGGCAATCAGCCAGAGCAGAGTCAGGCCCCAGCCCATCTTTTGTGCGACCTGGTAGATGCCCACCATTTCCAGTGCTGGAATGGCGACGGCTATAATCAGCGCCAGCCATGCCAGCCCCCCATGAATTCGTACTTTCATCAACTGTCCTCGTGTCTGCCACTCTACGCATCGTCCTCACCACCCTGCCCGATGCCGAAACCGCCGGCCGCGTGGCGCATGAGTTGGTGGAGGCCAGGCTGGCTGCTTGCGTTAACGTGTTGTCACCCTGCCGCTCCATTTACCGCTGGCAGGCCACCGACGCGGAAATCGAGCAAAGCGAAGTTTCGAGCTTGCGACCCAAGGCGTCCGAGCGGCCGGGGAGTGTTCTGGAAGATGAGGAGATTCCCCTGATCATCAAGACCACAGTCGAAAGTTATCCCGCGCTGGAATCTTTTCTCCGTGCGCGCCATCCATACCAGATACCGGAAATTCTCGCCTTCGACGTTGCCGCCGGCCTGCCCGATTATCTCCGCTGGGCCATCGCCCAACTCTGAACCGGAGTTCTTCATGCGTTTTTTCTTCGCCCTGCTTTTCCTGTTCGCCACGCTCGCCCACGCCGAGGAGTATCTGCTGGAAGCGGAAAAGGCCTTTGTTTATTCGGCCAGTCTGGCCGGTGCGAACGACGCGCAGGTGCAGTTCCAGATCGCCAAAGGCTATCACCTGACCAGGAACAAGCTCAAATTCAGCGCCGATGCGGGCGTGAAACTGGGAACACCGGAACTGCCGCTCGGCCAGATACTGGACGATGAGTTTGCCGGTCGCAGCGAAATCTATCGCGGCCCGCTGCGCTTTCGCATCCCCCTGACTTATCCCGACGGCGTGCCGCGGGCATTCAACCTCAAGGCCGAGTTCCAGGGCTGTGCCGATGCCGGCGTGTGCTACCCACCGCAGCAGGGCGTGGCGGCGCTGAAACCGGCACAACCCTTGCATCAACAGAGTTTGGCAGCACTCGCACGATTGAAGGCACTGGCTGGCAACCTGATCGGCACGGGAGAACCCGAATTTCTCTCGCCCGAAGAGGCGTTCAAGCTGGAACTGAAAGCGCGTCCGGACGGTGTGCTGGAAGCGCGCTACAGCATCGCCACGGGCTATTACCTGTATCGCGACAAGCTCAAGTTCCGGGTCACCCAGCCCAAGGGGGTGACGCTGGCAGGCATGGATCTGCCCGTGGCCGACGAAAAAATTGATCCAAGCTTCGGCAAGATGTACGTCTATCACCACGCCTTCACCGCCTTGGTAAAACTGGCTGGCGCACCGCTTGGTGGCCCCATCAAACTGACCGCCGAGTATCAGGGATGCAGCGAGAAAGGTATCTGCTATCCGCCTCTGGAACGGGACTTAAGTCTGACGCTGCCTGTCGCCAGCAAATCTGTCGTTGCCGCGCACCCGACGGACCGCTCCGACTCTGGTCGGATCACCGCGCTGCTCGAGGGTGGCAATTACTGGCTGGTCGTGGTCAGTTTCTTCGGTTTCGGCCTCCTGCTTTCGCTGACGCCCTGCGTTTTTCCGATGATCCCCATCCTCTCCGGCATCATCGTGGGCCAAGGTACGGGCATCACCAAGCGCAAGGGTTTTCTCCTGTCTGTGGCCTATGTATTGGGGATGGCCTTCACCTACGCCATGGCCGGTGTGGCGGCGGGGCTGTCCGGCACCCTGATTTCCAATGCCTTGCAGAACCCCTGGGCCTTGGGCACGGGAGCCGCCATCTTCGTGCTGCTGGCCTTTTCCATGTTCGGCTTTTACGAACTGCAACTGCCCAGCTTTTTGCAGAGCCGTTTCACCGAGGCGAGCAATCGCATGAAAGGGGGGCATTTCGCCGGCGTGTTCCTCATGGGCATCATCTCCGCGCTGATCATCGGCCCTTGCGTGGCCGCGCCCCTGGCCGGCGCCCTGCTCTACATCAGCCAAACCGGAGACGTGGTGCTGGGTGGGGTTTCACTGTTCTCCCTGGCCTTGGGGATGGGCGTGCCCTTGCTGCTGGTCGGTCTCTCCGCCGGCGCCCTGCTGCCGCGTGCTGGCGCCTGGATGGAAGCGGTGAAGAAATTCTTTGGCGTAGCCTTGCTGGCGGTGGCGGTCTGGCTGGTCTCGCCGCTGCTCTCGGAACTCATGCAGATGTTCGTGTGGGCCGCCTTGCTGATGAACTCCGGTGTCTATCTCAAGGCCGTGGATTCTCTGGGCCCAGGCGCCGGCGGCTGGAGCCGCTTCTGGAAAGGCGCCGGCCTGATCAGCCTGGTGACCGGCATCGCGCTGCTGCTGGGAGCATTGGGTGGCGGCCGCGACATCCTGCAACCGCTGGCCGTATTCAAGGGCGGTGCCGCCACGACGGAGACGCATCCGGCCTTCCAGCGGGTGAATAACCTGGCCGAACTCGACGCGGCGCTCCGCGCAGCCGCCCCCCGCCCGGTGATGCTGGACTTCTATGCCGACTGGTGCGTGACGTGCAAGGAGATGGCACGCGACAGCTTCGCCGATGCCCGCGTCGCGGCGCGCCTGAAAGGCATGCTACTGCTTCAGGCCGACGTCACCGCCAACACGGCAGACGACCACGCCCTGCTGGCCCGCTTCAAGCTGTTCGGCCCGCCCGGCATGATCTTCTTCGACAAGGCAGGCCAGGAAAGCGCCTATCGCGTGGTCGGCTACGAGCCGCCGGAGAAATTCCTGCAGAGCATGGACAAGGCCATGCGCTGATGGCCACACGGCCGGGCGTGCTGCCTCTGCTCGTGATCGCGCTGGCGTTCGGCGGCGCCGGCCTGATCTCACAGCGCAGCGCGGCCCCCGAACCGCTGATCGCGCCACCGCCGGAAATCCGCCAGGCCGAATTCTGGGGCAGCAAACTACCCGATCTCGCCAACCGGCCCCAGCCCATGAAGCAATGGCTGGGACAGGTCGTGGTGGTCAATTTCTGGGCGGCCTGGTGCCCGCCCTGCCGCCGGGAAATCCCCGGCTTCATCGCGTTGCAGAGGCAATACGGCGCGCGCGGCGTGCAATTCGTTGGCATCGCACTGGATGAAGCCGACAAGGCCGGCGTCTACGCCAAGCAGGTCGGCATCAACTATCCTGTGCTTCTTGGCGGCGACGACGCCATGCGGCTCAGCCTGGTTGCCGGCAACGGCATGGGCGGCTTGCCCTATACATTGATATTCGACCGCCAGGGCCGAGCCATCACCGCCATCACCGGCGCGGTCGCGCAAGCCCGCCTGGAAGCCCTGGTCACCCCCCTCTTATAGAAAATTCAACATTGAACACTCAAAATTCGGCATTGCCATCGAGACCCTTGTTGACCGCGGCGGGTCGTGCCATCGGTGACTACGCCATGATCCGCGCGGGCGATCGCATCCTGCTCGGTTTGTCCGGTGGCAAGGACAGCTTGTCGCTGCTGCACATCCTCCTGCACCTGCAAGCGAAGGCGCCGGTGAAGTTTGAACTGGCCGCCTGCACGGTAGACCCGCAGTCTCCAGAATACGACCCCTCGCCGCTCAAAGCCTACCTGGCGGAACTGGGCGTGCCCTATTTCTACGAGAGCCAGCCCATACTCGAATCCGCTGCGGAACACATGAAGGGCGATTCCTTCTGCGCCTATTGTTCGCGCATGCGACGTGGCATCCTCTATCGCATCGCCCGTGAAAACGGTTTCGCGGTGCTGGCCCTGGCGCAGCATCTCGACGACCTGGCGGAAAGCTTCCTGATGAGCGCCTTCTTCGGTGGCAAGTTGCGCACCATGCAGGCGCATTACCTCAACGATGCCGGCGATGTGCGCGTGATCCGCCCCCTGATCTATGCGCGCGAGCGCCAGACCCGCGACTTTGCCACCCGCGCCGGCTTGCCCATCATCTTCGAGAACTGCCCGGCCTGCTTCTCCATGCCCATGCAGCGCTACCAGATGAAGGCCCTGCTGGCCGAGCAGGAGAAGCTGCACTCCAAGCTATTCGCCAGCCTGCTCACCGCGATGAAGCCGCTGATGTCGCTGCAAGGCGCCGATGGAGCCGCGCATCCTGCACTCGGCACCCTGCTCGATGGCGCCGGACCCGTATAATCCGGCATGCCCAATTTCCCCCATACCCCACCCGAGCAGGCCATCCCGAGCGACGTCTTCGAGCAACTGCCGCTATCCCCCGCCGTGCTGGAGAACCTGCGGCGCCTGGGTTATCTGACCATGACGCCTATCCAGGCTGCCAGTCTGCCGATCACCCTGGCCGGCCATGACCTCATCGCCCAGGCCAAGACTGGCAGCGGCAAAACGGCGGCCTTCGCCTTGACGCTGCTGTCCAACCTCAATGTCCGCAACTTCGGTGTGCAGGCCATGGTCTTGTGTCCGACGCGCGAACTGGCCGACCAGGTGACGCAGGAGATACGCCGTCTGGCACGCGCCGAGGACAACATCAAGATTCTTTCCCTGGTCGGCGGCAGCACCATGCGCCCTCAGATAGCCAGCCTGGAACACGGCGCCCACATCGTCGTGGGGACGCCGGGCCGCATCCTGGACCATTTGCAGCGTGGCAGCCTGAACCTGGAGTCGCTCAACACCCTGGTTTTCGATGAAGCCGACCGTATGCTGGACATGGGTTTCATCGACGACATGGTATACGTGGCGAAGCAGTGCCCGACACGGCGCCAGACCCTGCTGTTTTCCGCTACCTACCCGGAAGGCATAGCCCAACTGGCCCGGCAATTCCTGCGCCAACCTCAGGAGGTAAAGCTCCTGGAACGGCACGAGGGCGACAAGATACGGCAACGCTTCTACGAGATCACGAGTGAAGAGCGCCTCGACGCCGTTGCCCGCCTGCTCAAACACTATCGACCGGTCAGCACCCTGGCTTTTTGCAACACCCGGCAGCAATGCCGCGACTTGCTAAAAGTCCTGCGCGCCCAGGGCTTCCTTGCTCTGGCCCTGCATGGCGAACTGGAGCAACGGGAACGCGACCAGGTGCTGATCCAGTTTGCCAACCGCAGTTGTTCTGTGCTGGTGGCGACAGACGTGGCCGCGCGCGGCCTGGACATCGCCCAACTGGAAGCGGTGATCAACGTCGATGTCACCCCCGACCCTGAGGTCTATATCCACCGCATAGGTCGCACCGGGCGCGCCGACCAGGATGGTTGGGCGCTGAGCCTGGCAAGCACGAACCAGATGCGCCGCGTGGCCGCGATCGTCAAGGAACTGGGCACACAGGTCGAGTGGCACTCCCTCGCCGAATTTCCACCGGCGAGCGACCAGCCATTGCTGCCGCCCATGGTCACCTTGCAGATACTGGGTGGACGTCGTGACAAGATACGCCCGGGCGACGTGCTGGGCGCGCTGACTGGCGAAGCCGGTTTCAATGCCGTGCAGATCGGCAAGATCAATGTCGGCGAAATGAATACCTATGTGGCGGTTGCCCGCGACATCGCCGTGGATGCACAGCGCCGCCTGGCCGCCGGCAAGATCAAGGGCCGGAGCGTGAAGGTGCGTATCCTGGAGGTCAACGCGGAAACCCCGACTGACGCACCATCGCGCGCCAACGCCAGCTTCAAGCGGCGACCGCTGTAGCGAGATTTGGCCCGGGGACGGGTCTCCCACAAGGAATGTGCCTCATGAAATGGCTGTTCAGAACCTTCTTCAAGACCCTGCGCCCGGTGCTGGGCCCCATACTCCTGCTGCGCGAGCGGCTCACCGCACCCCAAGGAGTGGAGCGCTCCCCCCTGGCGCAAAAGGAAGTGGACCGGCAATGTCGTGACCTGGCCCTGTACCAGTTCAAAACCTGCCCGTTCTGCATCAAGGTACGCCAGGAAATGCGCCGCCTGTCGCTCCCCATCGAACTGCGCGATGCGCAGTTCGATGCGACCCACCGCGAGGCACTGGCCCAAGGCGGCGGCAAGCCGGCTGTGCCTTGCCTGTGGATCCGCGACGAGCGAGGAGGCGCTCGCTGGATGTACGAATCCGGCGATATCATCGCCTATCTGCGCGCACGCTTTCCTTGAGCCTGCCGCTCGAACCTCGTCGCGAGATCAGCCGTGAGGAGATCGCGGAACTGCCCATCCACCGCTACCAGGGCGAAGTCAGCGTAGTCGCCACCCAGGAAGCACTGGATAATTCGCTGGACGACATCCGCAGCGAGTGCGTGGTCGGCTTCGATACCGAGACGCGGCCCGCTTTCCACAAGGGCGAAGACTATCTGCCCTGCCTGGTGCAGGTGGCAACCGCCGCGCGGGTGTACTTGTGGCCTTTGCAGCGCCTGGATTTTTCCCAGGCACTGGCCGAACTCCTGGCCAATCCGAACCTGGTCAAGGCCGGCGTGGCACTGTCCGGCGACGTGAGGCAACTCCAGCGCTTGTTTCCGCTGCGGGCCGAAGCCCTGGTCGACTTAGGCCAGGTGGCGAAGCGCCATGGAAACCGCCAGTCTGGCCTGCGCAACCTGGCCGCCCTGTTCCTCGGCGCGCGCATCCCGAAAGGCGCGCGCACCAGCAACTGGGCCGCGGCCCAGCTCACCCCCGCGCAAATTGCTTACGCCGCCAACGACGCCTGGATCAGCCGTGAACTGTATCTGTGTTTTCGGCGACTGGGGCTGCTGACTCCTTGACCGCGGTTCAGCCCGGAAGTTCAGATTTCCTGATCCAGACCGGGATTTAGGCGGTAAATTCCGGAATGCGCTTGGCTCTCTTTTCTGGAATTGGGTCTTTAAGTAAGGCTGCGAAACGGATTTGGCATGGAAGTCCCGTAGGGTGGATAAGCAAAGCGCATCCACCTTTGGCGGCGGTGATGGTGGATGCGCTATCGCTTATCCACCCTACGGGTTGGGAAGGCCGTCCGCCATATGCGTAATCAGGAAATCTGAAGTTTGGGAATCAGGTCGAGCACAGCGATGAATGCCACCGGAAGCAGTCCGCCTTCGTGCAATTGTAAGACTTCGTCGCGGATGTGGACCGCTTCCCAGCACGCCGGGAAGCCCCCCATGAAGTAAGCAGGGGAGCGTAAGCGATTCTGGTTGTCATTCCCGCGGGAGCGGGGAGCAAGGAGCGGTCTGTCACCCTGTCGGACGCAGAACCCGCTTACTCGAACCAGTGACGCCAGGAACCCTCGCGCAGGTAGGGCTCCAGTTCCTCTCTGCTCAGGGGTTGGCCGAAGAGGAAGCCCTGCACGGCATCGCAGCCGCTCTCGCGCAGGAAGGCGAGCTGTCCGGGGCTATCCACGCCCTCGGCGACTGTTTGGATGCCGAGGCGGCGTCCAAAGGCGATGAGGGCGGCGACCAGTTCCCGGCTTTGCGGGTTGGTCTCGATTTCCTGGATGAAATACATGTCGATCTTGATCGCCGACAGGGGCAGTTGCTGCAACAGACTGAAGGAGCA
>CAISDD010000259.1 GCA_903883985.1 uncultured Pseudomonadota bacterium
CGCCGCCGCCAACGCCAACACTGATAGCAAAGCCGGTGGAATAGGCACCGCCAATGGCCAAGCCGCCGGTGCCGCCATTGCCGCCCAGGCTTTGCCCGACGATAGCGGTCGACATCGGACCGGAAACGTTCACGCGGCCCGCATTGAAGACCGAGACCTCGGAGGCTGTGCCGCCATTGCCGCCACCACCGCCGACCGCGAAGCTTGAGGTGCCGAGAAAGGCGGCAGCGCCCGCTGTGGCAAAGCCACCGGTGCCGCCGCCGCCGCCGATCGACTGCGCCAAAATGCCGGGTGCATTGCCGGTGGTGAGCGCAGCCACATTGATGGCGCCGTAATTTTGAACTTCGACCGAGCCGCCGCTGGCACCGGCACCGCCGCTGGCACCAATACCAACGGCGATGGCGCCGGCTCCGCCAATACTGCCGGCGATGGCGCCGCCACCGTTGCCACCGCCGCCACCGATCGACTGCGCCAGCATGGCCGCAGCGCCGCCACCGCTGGTTGTCAAGGCGCCGTAGTTCACGGCCCTGACCTGACCGGCGTTGTTGCCCGAGCCACCGCCGCCGCCAATGCTGATGGCGCCGGCCGTGCCGAGCCCACTGAGCGCCAGCGACCCGGTCAGGGCAAAGCCACCCTGGCCGCCGCCGCCGCCGATCGATTGCACGAGCATCGCGCTGGAGTTGTACCCGGTGGTGGTGATGGCACCGGCGCCAAAGAGCGGATTGACGGTGTTGTTTTCGTTGATGCCGTAGGCGGCCGCTGCGGCGCCTCCCGTGCCACCCGAGCCGCCCAGGGCAAGCCCAATGGTTTTTGTCGCGCCAGCGGCAATCGTTATCGCCGTGCCACCCGCGCCGCCGCCGCCGCCAATCGACTGCACAATGATGCCGGGAGAGTTCATGCCCGCCGTGTTGATCTTGCTGCCGGGACTGTAAGCCACGGCGGTCGAACCCACGTTGCCGCTGCCACCCTTGCCACCGACCGCCAAGCCGACTGCCTGGTCCGCCAGGGATACGGACGCGTCAATGGCAGAGCCGCCACTGCCGCCACCGCCACCGATCGATTGTGCGAGCATCCCTGGCGCATTCAGTCCCAGGGTCGAAATCCCCAAGCCATTGGTGCTGGCAAATACCGGCTGGCCTGAGCCAGCAACGCCGCCCGAGCCGCCGAATGAATATGCAAAAGCGCCGGAGACGCTGGCCGTAAGCGCGATGGCGTAACCCCCTGCGCCGCCGCCGCCACCGATGGATTGCGCAACGATCCCTGGCGATGCAGTGCCTGCGGTCGAAATCGTCTGCGACAACGTTGGCGCTGTCGCCATCATGCTGTATAGCTGGTTTTGGCAAATCGACTGGGTGGTTGACGCCGAGGCGTAGCGGTTGCAATTCACGGTGACGACGCCACCGGAGCCGCCAGGACCGCCAGATCCGCCATGGGAGACGGAGGTGGCGCTGCCAAAGACTGAGCTGGCCATGGCGATCGCGCCGCCGCCGGCACCACCACCACCGCCGATCGACTGCGCCAGAATGCCCGGCGAACTGATCTCGACGGTGGTGATGGAACCCGAATCGAGAACACTGACCGCCCCACCGTTGCCACCGGCTGGCCCGCTGCCGCCGGTGGAGTGGGCCGAGCCGCCGAACAGCGTCTTCGATTTGGACTTGGCAAAGCCGGCAATACCGCCGCCGCCGCCAATGGACTGGGCCAGGATGCCGACCGCGCCGCCTGCTGTGTCATTCTGCGGCGTTGTGCTCAAACCGGCGGTACAACCCCCTCCGGTGCAGATGGCGCCGCTGTTGCTCACTTGCACCGCACCGGCCGACCCGCCACCACCACCGCTACCGCCGATGGCAGTGGAGGAACCGCCGCTGGCAAAAGCCATGCCGCCTGAGCCACCGCCGCCGCCGATGGACTGGGTGGAAATGCCGATAGAGGACGAACCGTACACAGCAATCGCCTGCGTATTGCTGACCGTGACCGAACTGCCGATACCAGCGGTGCCGCCGCTGGCCCCCAATGCGTGCAGTCCCGCGTCGGCACCGGCATTGCCGCCACCGCCACCCACCGACTGCGCCACGAGACCAAACGAGCCGACGGCGTTGCAGTTGCTGGTCAGGGTATCGGAACAATCCGCAAGATTAGGCTTGCCGACGGTGATCTTGCCTGAGTTGTTGATGGCCACCCAGTTGGCGCTTCCGCCATAGCCACCGCCCCCGCCGTAGCTCTTGGTGTTGAGGCCGGCGTCGCCACCGAAGCCGCCAATGCTCTGCGCACCGATCGCCAGCCCACCGCCGGTTGTGATGGCGGCGTAATTGTTGATAGCCACCGCAGAGCCCGCCCCACCCGGAAGACCGCTGCCGCCGGGCGCTTTGCCGTTATTTGAAGTGCCGCCCTCTCCACCCTGACCGCCCGCGCTCTGCCCCACGATGCCCACGATAGCAAACGGGGTGGCCCCACCCTGCACGTTGATCGGTACGTAGTTGTTGATGGACACCCACCCAGCGTCGCCCGCGGCACCGCCATCGCCTGCGGATTTGCTGGCGTCATTTCTTGTCTGCATTCCACCCACTCCACCCGAGCCCCCGTGGCTGAACGCCACGATGGCGCTGCTGGTGAGCGCGTACCCGCCAGCGGGCGCGCCTGTCCCCGGATTCACCGTGATCTCCACGTTCCCAGCCGTGCCGCCCTTGCCACCAGTCAAGATACCCCCGCTACATTTACCCCCGTCATCGGTGTCGCTGCCTTTGCCACCGGTGCCACCGGTGCTGGCGGCGACGATGATGCTGCCGGCGAAAGGCGTTGTGCTTGAACTCGGCGCATAGGTCACGACGCCACTGACAGACGGCGCCGCCGCCGCGTCGAACGCTGGGTACGGGTGCGGCGGATTTGACGTCCATTGCGGGCCCTGGCACCCCCCGCCATTAATGATGGTTTTTCCACCAGCCGCCCCGTCGGCGCCAACTTTGAAATAGGTGCCGGGGTGCGCGTCATTCACGAAGTAGGCGGGCCCCGTTGTCGTATCGGCGCCAGCGCCGCCGGCAAAACAACACAGCACCATGGCACTCAGGCCGATGAGCAGCGGCTTCGCAGCCATGAAGGTGTGGCTCATTTTGCACTCTCAAAGGCTGGGGAAAAGTCCGCCAGCAAATGCTGGAAAGTCAGCACCTCGCGATTTGCCGCAGTCGCCTTGAAGGTCATCCCCTTGCCCGTCTTCATGGACTGCAACAGTGCTGGCGAGAGCGCGAGCGTGGCGAAGCAGCCGCTGCCATCACAGGACTGCAACTGCGGTGGCGCGACCGGGCCAGCGTCGATGCTCATTGAAACGCCCTCTTGCAGAGCCAGGCCGTTGGGTAGTTGCAGATACAGGACCGGCTGGCGCGTATTGCCTGGAATGACAATGACCACGGCCGAGAGCAGGCGTTGGCTTTCTCTTGCGAACAGCCGCTGCTCCAGTTTGCAGTCGGGCGCAACAGCGCGCGCGGGCGAAGCGCAGCTGACGGTCCAGGCCGGCATCGCATTGTTCAGCTTTTCTGGCGCCGATGGCGCGGCTGCGACCACGGGTACCGAAGCGAGTTGAGCGGTTCCTGCCGGCGCGGCTGCCCCAGCCTGGGCCAGCCGTTGCAAGCCCTTGGTGACTGCCAAGGCACCGCCAACAGGAGGCGTCATCGTGATGGCAGTTGCAAACGCCGCAGGCACTTGCAAGGCCAAGACAAGCCACAGAGCCGCACCGAAACGGCTTGATTGAAGCGTATTAAGCATGTTGATTTTAGTTCCGTTGTATGTAGCTTAGTGGGGCTTTCAGGGGCAGGCCGTACTGCAACGCAAGGCCACATTCGATGGGCTAAGCGTAGACGCAACTGCGCGCGCGAATCTAAGCAAACCTAAGCGCGAGGATGGAAAAGACCGACTTAGCGCGGCGCCACCGCTCCGTACAACTGGTAACCCTCGTTGCGCAGCCCGCGTAGCTTGGGCTGAGCAAGGCGAAGCCCAACACCTTGCAAGCTTCGACCTGGCGCTAATGAGTAGCGTCGGCGTCTCGCCGGTTTTACCCCAGTCAGCGCAGCTTGCGTAAGCCGACGTTTTATGTCGGCGCAACCCAGCACGGCCGTGGATGTTGGGCTTCCAGTCGTCAGCCCAACCTACGCTTGCTTCATTAAGCTGCCGGCGCTGGCCCTCATCCCCAGCCCTTCCCCCGGAGGGGGAAGGGGGTGGAACCCTCTTCGGGAGAGGGCAGGGTGAGGGAGCCCGGTGGTAAGCCAAATTGGTTTCGACGGCTTACTTACCCGGGCGGTGCCGTGTAGCCCGTGCCGCACAAGTGACCCAATGTAACTATCATCTTGGTTATAATAACGCATCGTCCTATTTTCCGGCCTCTGCGTGACTCATGACTTTTCTCGCTTCGAACTCGGCATCGACCGGGTTTCGCAGCGCCTGCCGGGGATGCCCAGGGACCGGGTGGTGCTCAACCGCTTGTTCTTTTTCGTCTTCAAGGAACTGGACGGACGCTACAACGAGCGACTCGCCGATTACGGGCTCAACAGCACCACCTTTCTCGCGCTGGCCATGCTTTACGGCAACGAGGGCAACCGACTCAACCCGCGCGACCTGAGTGATGCGCTGGTTTCCTCGCGCACCCACGTCACCCGCTTAGCCGACGAAATGGTCAGCGCCGGATGGGTGGATCGCCAGACCAGTACGGAAGACCGCAGGCGCGTGGAACTCACGCTCACCACCGCCGGCCTCGCTCTGGTGGAGAGGGTGCTCCCGGTCATCTGGACGCTGGTGGATGAACAATGGTCGGATTTCAGCGCATCCGAAGTCGTCGAATTCGACCGACTGCTGCGCAAATTGCTCTCCTGCCTGGGCAGGAAGTAGGCGTGACCCGTCTCCTGATCGCTTTTGTCCTGGCCCTGTCCGCTTGTGCCCTCTCCGCCTGTGCCCGTTTGCCGACCGACCTGCCGCCGCGGCCGACGCTGCGCAACCCGGACACCGCGACCACCCTGGCCCTTCTGGCAGTAGAGTCGGGAAAAACGGGCGCGGCATCCGCGCCCGAGTATGGCTGGACATCCTTCGGCCTGTCCGAGCTGAACCGACTGATCTCCCGCGCCTTGAAGGATAGGCCCGATCTGGCCGCGGCCCAGGCCAGAATAACCCTGGCCGATCAGGCGGAACACCTGGCCCGCCTGCAAACCCAGGCAAGCTACTCCAGCGACGCCACCCTGGCGCGCGAACACCTTAGCCAGAATGGATTGTTCCCACCGCCCATAGGTGGCAGCACCCTCACCCAGACGGATTTAAGCCTGAGCGTCGGCTACAAGCTCGATGGGTGGGACAAGAATAGATCCCTGGTGCGGGCTGCGGCAGACGATGCACGCGCGGCGCGCGCCGAGACTGCTGCGGTGCGCCTGACGCTGGCTGCGGCCGTGGCCGATGCCTATTTCTCCTGGGGCCATGTCCGGGCGAGCCTGGCCACCAACCGCGAACTGCAAGCGCGTCATCGCGACGAAAACAGACTGCTCAAGGCGCGCTTCGATTTGGGCCTGGATGCCGCGCCGCCTCGAATCGAATCAGAAATAATCCTGGCGTTGGATGAGGACAAAATCCGAGCGCTGGAATATCTTGACCGCTCCGGACGTTATCGCCTCAGTGCCCTGATCGGCAGCGACCCGGATCACGCCGACGACTTGCCCGCACCGCGCCTGGACGGACACCTGGCCGATCTCCCTGTCACGCTGCCTCTGGACTGGCTCGGGCAGCGCCCGGACGTGGCGGCCCTGCGCGACCGCGTGGAAGCTGCTTCTGACCTGGCCCAGGCCGCTCGCGCCGATTTCTACCCCAACATCGATCTGCGTATGGCGGTGGGCCTGGAAACCCTGGACCTCTCCAGGCTGCTCCAGGCCGGCAGCCTATCCAGCTCGATCGGCCCCGCCGTACACCTGCCCCTGTTCAATGTTTCCACCCTCACGGTCAGGCTGAAGCAGCGCGAAGCGGAATATGCCGCAGCCGTTGCCGCATACAACCGGGCCGTCCTGGACGCCGCCCGCGAAGTCGCCGATGCCTACGCGCTCCTGGGCAACCTGGCACAGCGCGCCCAGGCCCAGGCGCGCGCCACCGAGGAGGCTCGCTACGTCCTGGCCCTGTCGCGGCGGCGCCACGAACTCGGCCTCGCCTCGCCATTGGACGCGCTGGTGGCCGAAGCGGCCCTGCTGCAAAGGCAGGACAACGAAGCCGATATCCACGCCACCCGACTGCGCGCCAGCGTAAGCCTGTTCAAGGCCCTGGGCGCACCCATCAAGGAATGACCATGCCCGACGCCAACCCCCGCAAGCGGCGACTGCTGCTCCTGGCTCTCGTTTTCTCCGCCGCAGGCCTGGCCTATGGCGTGCATTGGTTCTGGCACGGGCGCCATCACGAAAGCACCGACGACGCCTACGTCGCCGGCAACGTTGTAGGCGTGACGCCGCGCATCGGCGGAACGGTCGTGGCAGTTATGGCGGACAACACCGATTTCGTTCGGTCCGGGCAGATACTGGCCAGGCTGGACGATGCCGACGCCCGCCTTGCCCTGGCACGCGCTAGCGCTGATCTGGGCGAGGCCGTGCGCCAGGTCAACCAGACTTTCGCGGGAAGGGCGCAACAGGACGCCAATCTTGCCGTGAAGCAGCGCGATTTGGACCGCGCCGAGGCCGACCTGGCGCGGCGCGATCTGGCCTTCGCCGCCCAGGCGGTTTCCCGAGAAGAGGCCGAACACGCCCGCGCCACGCGCGACCAGACGCGAGCGGAACTGAACCTGGCCCGCGCCCAGTACGCCGCCGCGGAAGCCATGGTGGGCGGCACCAGCCTCGCCGCCCATCCGGCGGTGAAACAGGCCGAGGTGCGCCTGCGCGAGACGTATTTGGCTCTGGGACGCTGCATCATCCGCGCCCAGGAAGACGGCCAGATCGCCAGGCGCTCGGTGCAAATCGGCCAGCAGGTGAGCGCCGGCACGCCGCTCATGGCCATCATTCCGCAGGCCCAGATATGGGTGGACGCCAATTTCAAGGAGGACCAATTACAGAGCATGGGCATCGGCCAGCCCGTCCAACTGGTGTCCGACCTCTACGGTGACGCAGTCATGTTTCACGGCAAGGTCGCGGGATTTTCCCCCGGGACAGGGAGCGTGTTCTCGCTGCTGCCACCGCAAAACGCCAGCGGCAACTGGATCAAGATCGTACAGCGCCTGCCGGTGCGTATCGCTCTCGACCCGGCCGAACTCGGCAAGCATCCCCTGCGCCTGGGCCTATCGATGAAGGCCACGGTGGAGACTGCAACACCCGGCGCGGCCCAAGCCGGCACGACCCACATGGAGACACACGTCTACGACGAAGACGAGAAAGCAGTCGCGGCGCTGATTCGGGGCATCTTGCGCACGAACCAGGCACATGGCGGATGAGCCGCGAGCCGCTGCATGGCGCGCCGCTGATCCTGCTAACGCTGGGGCTGAGCCTGGGCACCTTCATGCAGGTGCTGGACACCTCCATTGCCAATGTCTCGCTGCCGGCCATCTCGGGCGACCTGGCGGTGAGCCCGAACCAGGGCACCTGGGTCATCACCTCGTTCGCTGTCAGCAACGCCATCGCCTTGCCCCTGACCGGCTGGCTTTCTCGCCGCTTTGGCGACGTCCGCCTGTTCGCAGCCTCCACCGTGCTATTCACCCTGGCGTCACTGCTGTGCGGCCTGGCCCCCAGCCTGCCCCTGCTGATCGCCGCGCGAGTGCTGCAAGGCGCGGTGGCAGGACCGATGATCCCGCTCTCCCAGAGCCTGCTACTGAACAACTATCCGCCCGAGAAGAGGGGACTGGCCCTGGCACTGTGGTCCATGACCGTCATCATCGCGCCCATCCTGGGGCCAATCCTGGGCGGCTGGATCACGGACAACATCAACTGGCCCTGGATCTTCTACATCAACCTGCCGGTAGGGATGCTCTCGGTCTTCCTGACCTGGACGATCCTGGGGAAGCGCTCCAGCGCGAGACTAAGCGTGCCGATCGACAAGGTCGGGCTGGCGCTGCTAGTGCTGGGCGTGGGCACACTGCAAATCATGCTCGACAAAGGCAATGAACTGGACTGGTTCGCCTCCGGCAGCATCGTCGCCTTGAGCGCCACCGCCGTGGTGGCGCTCAGTGTTCTGGTCGTCTGGGAGTTGACTGAACCGCATCCCGTGGTCGATTTGCATCTGTTCGCCCGGCGCAATTTCCTGGTCGGCACGACCATCCTGAGCATTGGCTATCTGGTGTTCTTCGGCAACGTGGTGATTCTGCCCCTGTGGCTACAGACCAACATGGGCTACACCGCAACCTGGGCGGGGCTCGCGACCGCGCCCATCGGCCTGCTGCCGGTGTTTCTGTCCGCCTTCGTCGGCAAGAACATGCACAAGATCGACTTGCGCATCTGGCCTGCCTTCAGCTTTGCCGTGTTCGCGGCGGTGGCCTTCTGGAACAGTACTTTCAATACCGACGTCACCTTCTGGCAAATCGTCATCCCGCGCCTGCTCATGGGCTTCGGCGTGGCCGGCTTCTTCGTGCCGCTGACCGCCCTGACCCTGTCCGGCATTCCGCCCGAGATGCTGGCCAGCGCCACCGGTTTGTCCAATTTCTGCCGCATCCTGGCCGGCAGCTTCGGCACTTCCTTGAGCATCACCCTGTGGGAGAGGCGCGGTGCATACCACCACAGCATCCTGGCAGAGCACGTCACCGCCTTCGACCCCAGCATCGGCGAATTTTTCGGCGCCCTCGCCACGCGGACCTCCGCCCCCGCCCTGCTGGAGCAGACGATCAATCAGCAGGCCGTACTTCTGGCCAGCAACGACATCTTCTGGCTATCCGGCTGCTGCTTCGTCGCGCTGATGCTGCTCGTCTGGCTGGCGCGGCCGCCGCAACCCGCCCGCGCGAAGGCAATCGCCGCGGACTGACTCATCGGCAGTTGGACTATGGGACTCCAACAACAGGCAAATCCAGCCAGAACCGGCTGCCGACCCCTACCTCGCTTTCAAAACCGATACGGCCGTGCATAGCCTCTGTCAGTTTTTTGCTGATGACCAGACCGATGCCGGTACCCTCTGTAGCGGTTCGCTCGGCACCCAGTCGTTGGAAGGGCTGGAACAACAGCGCGCGTCGATCTTCCGGTATACCCGCTCCCGTGTCGACGACCGTGATGCGCACCGCCTCCGCCTTCATCACGCAGGATACCGCAACCATGCCACCCTCCCGGTTGTACTTGACGGCATTGGAGAGCAGGTTGAGGAAGACCTGTCGTAGACGAATCGCATCGGCCCGAACAACGATCCCCTTGGGACATGAGTGACGGACCACGATCTGGCGGGCGGCGGCGGCAGGCCGGATGATCGCTACCGCCTCTTCCAGCGTGGGTTCCAGTTCCATGTCGGCAATGGCGATATCCAGCCTTCCGGATTCGACGCGTGCCAGATCGAGTACCTCGTTGATCAAGGCATGCAGGTGGCGACCGCTGCCGAGAATATGGCCAACCGCTTCCTTTTGCGATGGATCGAGAGGAACCGGCACGCCCATCTCGAGTATCTGTGCGAAACCGATGATAGCGTTGAGCGGTGTGCGCAATTCGTGGCTCATGCTCGCCAGGAAGACCGATTTTGCCTCGCTGGATTGCTGCGCATCGCGCCTAGCCAGTTCAAGCTCCTGGAACAAGGCATGTGCCCGCGTAACATCCCGGGCGACACCCAGTACGCCGATCAACTGACCATCGATGCCACGGACGGCTGCTTTCACCGTATTGAGCAAGGCGCGGTGGCCATCGCTGGCGTAGGTGACCCATTCCTCATTAACCTGAGGCTCCGTGCATTCGGCTGCGGCAAGATCATGCTCGCGAAACGCCTCGGCGATCTCAGGGGAAAAGAAATCGAGGTCGGTCTTGCCTATAATATCCGGCTCGGGCGCACCCAGCAGCTTTTCGAAGGCCGGGTTGCAGGAGAGAAACCGCCCATCGGGGTCTTTCATCCACACCAGATCGGGTATCGCGCTCAGCAAGGTCTGGAGTTGCCTGCGCTGTTGCTCGGAGCGTTCCAACTCCTCGGTGATCGCCTCCGAAAGCTGGAGCACGCGCTGATCGGCACGGCGCTGATCGCTGATGTCGAGAAAACTCCAAACCCGGCCGACCACTTCGCCATGAACGGTCTGGGGGTGAGAAAATCGCGCGAAGGTGCGGCCGTCGCGGAATGTCACGGTGTCACGCGAGGCCGCTTCCGGTTTGGCGTACAGGGAATCCACCTTGCGCATGAAATGTTCTGGGTTCTCGATCTGATCGAGCACATGGGCGAGTATTTTTTCGTCGTCACCACTGGCGATCAGTTCGTCCGGAACCCGCCACATCTTGGCGAAGCGTTGGTTGGCCGAGACCACCTTGCCCGCGCGATCGACCACCAGGATGCCGTTGTCCGTGGCATCTAGCGTGGCTTCCATGAGAGAGATCGCATATTCCCGTCGTTGCGATGCGTATTCGGCTTCATGCGCGGAGCGTTCCGCCGACATGCGAATCTCCTCGAGTGTGCTTCTGGCTACGAAATCCTTACGCAACAGAAACTCACGCCACCAGCCTATGGCACCGGCCACCATGGTCATGGTAGCGACATGGTAGGTCAGATAGGCGATGTCAGCGGGACGCTTACCGAAAGCGTCGACCATGACGAACTCGAACCCGATGAAGATGAAAACGCCACACACCAGGGCATAAGCGAAGCGAACACCGAGAATGACGAAACAATAGAGCTCCAGGATGGCGAAGTTGAGTATGCCTACCCAGGATTTGAGGCCCTGACCACCCTGCAAGTCCACGGCCAGCAGAATCTGGAACAGCATTAGGGCGATGACGACGATCGTGACCGACATCGCAAGCTCCCAGTACCGCTTCGTCCGAGGTAGGAAAGTCAGCGCCAACATCACCGCCAGAAACGGCGAACACAGCAACAGGCGATCGAAGTTTGCCGCGACCCGTGGATAGGCGAACCAGTCCGCGAGAAAGTCAGCGAGCAACAAAAACAGCCCTAAACCCAGACTCCACTGTGCAAAGCGGTAGTGGAAATTCGCGTAGAAGTCCACGAACCGGTTTTCGAACTCCTGGTCTGAAAACCGGAGCAGTAGCCGCAACGGGAGTTTATTTCCAACCGCATTCATGATTCATTCATCCGTGGGGGGAGTGAATTCATTGGAAGACCGAAGGGATAGCCACGTCGATGTCCTCACTGCCCCGCCCGGAGATGCGCGAGTACCCGCCCGCCGTGACACCAGTCGGACGATGCTCCAGGACGCTACGTACCAGTGCAAGCAGTTTCGGTACATCGAAGGGCTTGGTGAAATAGGCGATGAAGCCGGCTTCGATGCCATTTTTGACATCACTGGGCAAGGCCGCCGCGCTGACCGCAATAACGGGGATAGCGTTGCTACGCGGATCGCGCTTGATCGCCTGCAACGCATCCAGGCCGCTCATCCCGGGCAGACTGATGTCCATCAGAACCAGGTTCGGCGGGTTGTCCCAGATCATGGCCAGGCCCGCTTCGGCGGTCTCGGCGGTCAACAACGTCACACCTCGCAAGTGGCGAAAAACATGTTGCATGACGGAGCGGTTGACCGGGTTGTCCTCGATATAGAGCACCCGTCCGGAGAGTCCGTCATCACGCACGGACACCACGGTGGCGGAGGTTGTTTCGACTGCGGCCGAGTCCGCGCTTACCCGGGCGGCAGGCATATCCAGCCAGAAACGGCTGCCTATACCTAGCTCGCTTTGAAATCCGATCTGCCCACCCATTGCCTCGGCAAGCGTCTTGCAGACGACCAGGCCTATGCCCGTGCCCTCGACGCTGGTTTGTTCGGCACCCAGTCGCTGGAACGGCTGAAACAACTGAGCGAGGCGTTCTGGTGGGATGCCCGGCCCGGTGTCGACGACGCTGACGCGTACAACATCGCCTTTGGGCTGGCAGTAAACAGCGACCAGGCCACCCTCATGGTTGTACTTGACGGCATTGGACAGCAAGTTGAGCAATATCTGACGGACGCGCACCGCATCGGCGTGAACCTCCATGCCGCCAAGACAGGCCGGTCGGATGATGATCCCGCGGTCGGCCGCAAGCGCCTGCGTCATGACCACCGCTTCCTGAATTGACGACCCGATGTCCATGGTGGCGGCGGCAAGATCCATTATTCCCGCCTCGATGCGAGCAAGATCGAGCACCTCGTTGATCAGTCGAAGAAGATGGCGACCGCTGCCGAGAATATGTCCCACCGCCTCCCGATGCGGCGGATCGAGCGGCACTGGCACGCCCAGGTCGAGCATCTGGGCAAAGCCGATGATGGCGTTGAGTGGAGTGCGCAACTCGTGGCTCATCTGCGCCAGGAAAACGGATTTCGCGCGGTTGGCGCTCTCTGCGGATTCCATGGCCATGATCATGGCGCGCTCGGCCTGGACTTCCTCGGTGACATCGCGAGTGATGATCACAGCATGGACATCGGCTCCTGGCATTTCGCGATAAGGCAGATAGCTGATGGTGCATTCACGCTCGCCCAATTCCGGCAGGTGGACGGTCGTGTGCAGCTCAATCGCACGGTCGCTTGAGAAACATTGCTCCAGCATGGGGGCGATGTGCTCGCGGTAAACCTCCTCGCCCCAGACTTCCGCCAGGTGGTGCCCGAGGACCAACTCGCGAGGACGGTGCACCGCCCGGCACCAGGCGTCGTTGACCACTTCATAACGATGATCGGTGCCGACCACGGTCATCATGTCCTGCACCGAATTAACGATGAAACGATAGCGGTTCAGCGCATCCTCGGCTCTCTTGCGGGCGCTGATGTCGTAGAGCACGCAGTGCGTGCGCACGAAATTGCCAGTGGCATCGCGCTGTATCCGTCCTTCCTGCAGGACCGTGACGATCTCTCCATCCTTGCGACGCAACTGCAATTCGCCGGTAGTCACACACTGGCACACGAACTCTTCAAAAACACGCTGAAACTGTCCGGGATATTCCCAGAGATCGCCAAAGTTCGTGCCCAGCAATTCTTCGCGGCTGTAACCCAGCATCGCGGTCATGGGCTGGTTCACGTCGAGATAATTTCCGTTGATATCGAGGGACTGGTAAGCCACCGGAGCGTATTCAAACAGGGTGCGGAAGCGCGCCTCGCTCTCCCGTAGCGCGGACGCGGTGCTTTTGCTCTCGGTGATGTCACGTTCCGTCACCAGGATCGCATCCAGGTCGCCGTAGCGAAAGCGCGCGAGCGTCACGTCCAGATCGAATTCATGGCCATCATGCGGCCGGCGCCCTCGCCACTCGAAATTGCGTTCATTTCCTGCCATGACATCGGCCCAGATCGCGGGCAACCGATCGACCGGCATTCCTGGCGCCGAGTAATCCTCGGCAATGGAATAGTGATCGAATTCCTCCGCACTCACTCCGAACATCTCCAGCAATCGCCGGTTGGCTATTAGCGGACGGCCATCGAGGGCATGAACGGCAACCGCTTCGTGCACGTTTTCGAACAGTTGGCGGAAGCGCTGCTCGCTCGCTTGCAGGGCCAGCTCCGCCTGCTTGCGTTCGGTGATGTCCACATCCATGCGGACAAAGATCGGGGAAGCGTCGCCAGGAATGGAAAAAATCGTCGAAGTAATGCTGCGATCACTCCCGTCCCGATGCCGAACGCTGGCTTCGAGGGGGCCGACGACGGCCGCGCTGGCACCTATGGATTTTAGCTCGGTGAGGAAGCGCCCAGTCTCTGCCTCCGTGTAGATCAACTGATCCAGGGTCTTGCCGATGGACTCTGCCGCCGACCAACCGAATAGTCGCTCGGAGGCGCGGTTCCAGTAGAGGACACGAGCCTCCTGGTCGTACCACTGCACGGCGACGTGGGGGGCGCTTTCCAGGGTCGCGGTCAGACGCTGTTCGGACGTGGCCATGCGGGCCTCGCTAGCCTTGCGTTCGGCAAACAGGGTGGCGATATACAAGCCGACCAGCGCAATGCCGAGGATGAAAACGTTGATATCGATGATGCGATCTGGAATGGCCTGCCTGGAGAAGGAGCCATGACCGGACAGCGTGGCCTGGATGGCAAAGCCGGCGAGGAGCACAGCGGCTAGAGAAGCTCCGCGCGCGCCCCAGACGATGCCGACGAGAATCATGAATGGAAAGCAATAGGCCAGGGTCAGGAAATGATGGAGACCCTCGTGCCCGAACACGTACAGGCTAAGGATGATGGTAAGCAGAGCGACGAGGAGGGCGGACTTGAGCAACGTCGTTGCGTTTTCGCGGTGAGCGCGAAAGGAAGATACCCAGGTCAGCAGCAATGGGGTGAACAATAGATGCGCCATCATGTTACCTAGCCACCAGGAGCCCCACAATTGCACCCATGCGGGCATATCCAGGCGACCTGCGAGCAACAACGGCAGAGTGCCCAGCGTGGCGCTGAGGGGTTGCAGGACCAGGGCCGTGATCAGAAGCAGACCGCTGACGTCGCGTGAGCGCTTGAAATGAATATTTAGCCCAAAACGGGCGAACAGCCAGGCGCCCAGTAAAGACGAGATCGTGTTGCCGAGTGCGACCATCAGTCCATCGCCCCAGGTCTGGCCGGCCGTAATCAGCAGGAGCAACTGGCCGATAAATATGCCAGGCCAGACCCGGTAGCCGTAGAGTATGGTAAAGGCCAGTGCAATCCCCACGGGGATGAAGACTGTCATGGCGACATAGTCGCCGGCGACGGCCAGGGAGAAACTCAGCTTGCCGGTCACATAAAATAGAGTGCCCAGCAGCACCACCCGGAACCAGTCGGTGCGCGTTATCGGCAGGAAGGGGGAAAGGCGCATCAGATTTTTCTCGCCCGCAGCCATTCGATCAACTGATCCAGCGGCATTGCCCGCGCGACGAACCAGCCCTGCACCAGGTCGCAGCCGAGACCACGCACCAGATCGAGGTCGGACTGTGTTTCCACGCCTTCGGCCACCGTAGTCAGTTTGAGCTTGGACGCCATTTCCAGCGTCGATGCCAGAATGGCGCTGGCGGCGGGTTTTTCTGCCGCACCCTGCACGAAGCTGCGGTCGAGCTTGAGCTCACTGAAGGGAAAGCGCTGCAATTGATCGAGGGACGAATAGCCCATGCCAAAGTCGTCGATGGATAACTTGAAGCCCTTGAGCCGCAGTCGGCTCATGACATCCAGCGCCGTAGCCATGTCGGCCATCAGTCCGGTCTCGGTGATTTCCAGAATCAAATGTTCTGCCTTGAAGCCGGCCGCCTGGATGTTGGCCAGTATGAATTCCGGCAGGCGGACGTCGGAGAGCCAGTTGGCAGAGACATTCACGGAGACAGATAAGGGGAAGCCGGCTTCCTCCAATCTGGCGCCCCCAATCAGCGCCTTGGTGATCAGAACCTCGGAGAGTTGGCCTATCAGGCCATGTTGCTCGGCCACAGCGATGAAGAGGTCCGGCGGTACCGCTTTGCCAGCGCGTTGCCAGCGGGCCAGCGCTTCCACGCCGACTGCGCTCAGGCTGGCCGCGTCCACTTTGGGTTGGAAATGCACCTCGAACTCGTCGCCGTGGATGCCTTCCAGGATGTCGCCAGGCGATACCAGACTGCATAAGCCGGACGCTGTCGTCGCTTGCACGCAAGGGCTGGTCAGCAGTTGCAGCAGCGCATCCCGCGTCACCGGCTTCTTCAAGGTTCCGCGAAGATTCAATCCCTTGGCTCGGGCAAATTCGGCCGCCGTCTGCAACAGCCGCTCCTCGACGCCGCTGGAGAGGATCAGGTCGCCCCGGTAGTCGCTCTCGGCCACTCGGCGCAGGAACTCGATCCCATCCATGCCGGGCATGTTGAGATCGCTGATGAGCAAGTCGATCGCGTCTTCGCGCAGAAGCTCCATGAGTGCCGCGCCGGCGTCATCGACCGTAAGCAGGGTTCCGACTCCGAACCCACCCAATAGCATGCTCAACTGACGCCGCGCCACGGGATCATCATCGACCACCAGGATATGGCGCGGCAGCGGCCCATACCGGGGTGTAAAGACCTCAGTCATGACCGATCCCAGAACCAGCCTGCCAGCGGCCACTTCCACGTCGTCCAGCGCATGCACCAGTTCGACGAAGAGACTTGCCGCCGTATCCAGAAGCTCCAGTTTGGATGCGTCCTCGATGGCTTCGACCAGGCTGGCGAAGCGTAATGCGCCCACCATCCGCGACGAGGATTTAAGCTTGTGCATGTTCAAGGCCAGAGCACGGCCGTTGCGTTCGACGAGCGCACGCTGGCAAGCGGGTAGGTCGCCACGGACTGTGGCGGTAAACAGATCCAGCAGCTCGCGGATCTGCTTTGCATCGACATTGCCGACGACGCGAGCCAGGTGGTCGACATCCAGCGTCGCCCCGGTCACGCGAGACTGCCCGTATTTCGTACTGCCGTGGAGGCTGGCTGGCGCCGGCGCGGCAAGGGGCAGCCAGCGTTCCAGCATGTGGCGCAGATCGTCCAGCTCGATCGGCTTGGGTAGCGCATCGTCCATGCCGGCCTGGCGGCAAAGGGCCATATCTTCCGGATTCCGGACGGCCGTGATGGCGATGATGGGCACGTGGGCACCACTATTTCGTTCACTGGCGCGGATCGCACGAGCCAGTTCCAGTCCGTCCATGCCGGGCATGTTGAGATCGGCCAGGATCAGCGCATGCCCACCCTGCTGCCATCTGGCCATCGCTGCCACACCATCGCCGGCGATGTCCGGGGCGTAACCCAGCACGTCGAGTTGCATGCGTAACACCGCCTGGTTGGCCTGGTTGTCCTCGGCCACCAGGATGCGCTGGCGCGTACCTTCGGCCTGGGGCTGAACAAGGACGGCGGTTCCGGGGCGTGGTTGAGCGGGGGGCGATACCTTGCGATCCGGAAGACTGACCAGTTCGGCAATCAGGCGAGCACACTGCTGCCCGCTCTGGATGATCGTGCGCGCCCCTTCTCTTGCTTGTGCATCGAGCCCTTCCTGCATCAGCATAATCTGGGCATGTCCTACCACGTTGTTGAGATGGGTGCGGGATTCCTGGCTCCAGCGGCTGAGCGATTCGACCGTGGCCAGGTTGTTCCGCTCCACCTCGCCCAACGACTGCTGTAGCGCGATGACGGCCTGTTGCTGATAATGCCGCATCCGCGCCGCGTCGATCAGGGCTGCGTAGGTGGCTGTGCAGGTCTGGAGAAAATCCACCGTAGCGTCATCGTAGCCGCCAGGGCGATGGTCCATGCCGAGCAGGCCGACCAGTGCGTTCTCGAGGTGGATGGGGATGACGAGACAGTCATGCGGGGGCGAGAGTCCGTCCTGCGTGCGTCCCGGGTCATGTGCGTTGGCGACGACGGCCTCCCCAGTCCGCAATACTTCGCCGATGAGCGCATCGAGATGGCGGCATTCCATTTCCACCGTTGTCTTTGCAGGCTCGTGGGGGTTCGCATCCTCCCGGCTGGCACCGGAAATCGCATGGGCCTTGAAGTAGGGGGCACCCTCCGGGTCATGCAGCACTTCGCCGATCAGGCCAGAGGCGCTGTCGGTCAGAAGCAGAATTCCATCCAGCAACAGGCCACTGCTGGCCTCGATATCCTGGTGGACGAGGAACTCCTGCATGACCTGGCGCAGCAGGTCGAATAAGCGCGACCGGCGCCCCTGCTCGGCCAGAACACGCTTTTGTTCGGTGATGTCGGTGCGGATGGCGATATAGCGCTCGGGCAGGCCATGCTCGTCGAGGATGGGGGCGATGGTGCTTTGCACCCAGTAATGGCTACCGTCTTTCCTGCGGTTTTTGATCTCACCCTGCCAGATTTTGCCTGCGGCTACCGTTCCCCACATTTCCTCGAAGAAGGCTGTCGTGTGGTGGCCGGATTTGATGATGCGGTGGTTGCGCCCGATCAGCTCTTCCCGGCGGTAGCCACTCACCGCGCAGAATTTGGCGTTGGTGTCGATTATGGTTCCGTCCGGAGCGGAGACGGATATCAGCGCGTGGGCGTCGAGACTGGACCGCAGGCTATCGAGCTGGCGCCAGTCCTGGCGGCGCAGGCGATAGATCGTCTCGGCGCGGCGAAATTGCCGCACCCTGGCCAATACGGTCGCCACCAGGAGGCGTGCCTCCACCGGCTTGGTCAGGTACTCTCCGCCGCCAGCCTGGCGTGCTTCGAGTTGGTGCTCGATATCGGCATAGGCCGAAAGGTAGATCACCGGCAAGTGGGCGAAGCGCTTGCTCTGGCGTAGCAGGGCAGCCAGGTCGGTGCCTCGGCAAGCGGGCATTTCCACGTCGAGTACGCAGACTTCCGGTGCGAACTGGTCGAGAAAATCCCGCATGGCGACGGGGTCGTCGCTGGCCAATACCTCAAAACCAGCTTCTCGCAGGGTGTCGGCATGAATGGCCAGAACGGCGGTGTCATCATCGATCAGCAGAATGCGATAGGGCACGCGAGGTGCCCAGGCAAGGCCGGCGAGTCCAGAAATCATGCGCGGGATGTCGAGTGGCGCATCGAGCAGCATCTGGGCTCCGACTTGCCGAGCCTTGATCTGCACCAGGAATGCCTCGCTATCGGACACCGCCACCAGCAACGGCGCAGTGCCCCCCTTGCCCAATAGTGCGGCGATGCGTTCGGCGTGAACAGTCAGCCAGCTCGTGTGCGCAATCAGGATCGTTCGGCCGGGGCGACAGAACCCGACCGCGTCTTCCACTGTCTCGGCGCTCGCCACGGAGAAGCCGAGCGATTGCAGCGCCGCCGCCAACACACGCTCACGCAGCTCGCCCATCAGCAGGAACAGCCATTCTTCCGGGTGGGCTGGCAGGTTGTCGTGATCGATCAGTACACCCGGTCGCCCTGCTTCCAGAAGATCGGCCAGCCCCGTGGTGAGCCGCAAAGCCTGTGCCAATTGTTCGCCTTGCGGCGCCTCGTGAACAAATCCACCCAGCACTTCGGCGAGCGTGCCCGCGCGACCGATGGCTTCCAGCCAGTCCAGGCGCTTACAGGCTTCAAGCACCTGGATCGAAGCGTGGGTCAGGCGCACTCCACGCAGCCTATCCCAGCCTTCGCAGGCCAACTTTTCCTTCAATTCGCGTAGCTCGCGTATGAGATTCCTGTGCGAATCGATCATGTCGCCTCCAGCTTGTGTGCCAGGTGTTCCACTAGAGGTCGCAGGGCGGCGAATGGAATCGGCTTGGGATAGACAGGAACGCCGTCTGGTCCCCCCCCTTGCTCCGCAATTTCTGCCGGTGACAGTGCGGTTACCACGAGAATGGCACCGCGCACCGGCGCCGAGTGGGACTTAAGTCGGCGGATCATGCGGAACCCGTCCATTTCGGGCATGGCAAGATCGGTGATGATGAGGTCTGGCGCATGGCGGCCGAATAACAAAAGACCCTCGAAGCCATCCCCGGCCATGAATAACAGGACTAACAAGCGCCATTCCTTGAATTGACGGCGGTATAGCTCGCGTTGGACCGGGTCGTCCTCCACCACCAATATCTTGAATGACTTCGGCACAGGCGCCTGGTCGAGCACGGATTGCTGCCGAAAGCGTATCGCCTCGATCGCGTCGCTCGGAATGCGACGATGCCCCCCCGCAGTTTTCCATGCCGGGAGTACCCCGGTCTCGACCCACGCCTGCACCGTGGGCAGCGCCACGCCGAGACGGGCAGTGGGCAGTGGACAGTGGGCAGTGGACAGTGGCAAGCATGTTAATGGAAATCGTCGTTACCGTCATTATCGTCATTTTACAAGGACGACACCCTCGGCTAAGTAATGTCGCGTAACTCATTTTGCCTTCATTAAGCTGCCGGCGCAGACCCTCATCCCCGGCCCTTCCCCCGGAGGGGGAAGGGGATGGAACCCTCTCCCTTCGGGAGAGGGCAGGGTGAGGGGCCCGGTGGCAAACCAAATCTGTTTCGCAGCATCACTTAGTGGATTTCATCGTAAACCGACTCCGGTTTAAAACTCCGCCCTACCGGGCGGTGCGAACGCGATCGCCCAGGATAGGCTCATCGGCCCCAGCGCGCCGCAGCCCGTGCGTCGCTCTCGCGCGCATCCACCCAACGCCAGCCATCGGGCATGGCTTCCTTCTTCCAGAAGGGCGCCGTGGTTTTCAAGATATCCATGATGAATTCGCAGGCGGCAAACGCATCGCCACGGTGGCCGGAAGCCACTGCCACTAGAACGATGGGATCGGTAGGGTGAAGCTCGCCAACACGGTGGATCACCGTGGCGTCGCGCACTTCCCAGCGACGCGCGGCTTCCTCTACGAGCGCGGCCAGAGCTTTCTCGGTCATGCCTGGATAGTGCTCCAAACTTAAACTACTGACTCCAGTTCCGTCATCGCGCACCAGGCCGAGAAAGCTGGCGACCGCGCCCACATTCGGGTTAGCCTGATAGAGTGCTGCGACTTCGGCGCCGAGGTCGAAAGCCTCGATCTGGACGGCGATCTTCATCCTGTATCCCTCATTCAATGGACCATGCAGCCCACTTCCCGCCCGGTGGTAGGCAGCTTCCTAGCCGCCCAGTCATGCGGCAGTGCGGGTGATGCTTAGGGAAATGGCAAGCAGCACTTCCCGTAGTTCCTTCGCGTTGATCGGCTTGGTCAGGTAGCCATCGACGCCCGCCGCCAGGCCTTGTTCGCGTTCTTCCGGCATGGCGGCCGCCGTCAGCGCGTAGATCGGCATCCTCTGGGCCCCCCCCTGGCCGGACTCCTGGGCGCGAATCAGGCGGATGGCATCGAGACCATCCATTTCCGGCATGTGAATGTCCATCAGGATGAGGTCAAACCGTTCCTTCGCATGCCACTCGATCGCCTCGCGGCCATTGCGGGCAAGGGTGAGGTGATGGCCATATTTTCCGCCTAACAAAGCACTGATCACCTTCTGATTGATCGCGTTGTCTTCGGCGACCAGGATACGCAGAGGTGCGGCCTGAACTGGCGGGGGCGGCGGTGGGTTCACTTCCTGGCGCCTGGAGCTGAACAAGGAACCGATGGCATGAATCAAGTCGGCGTGACTAACTGGTTTGGTAAAATAACTGGCGATGCCCAGTTCAAGGCAGCGCGCGGCGTGGCCGCGAACGTTGCCT
The DNA here is from genome assembly GCA_903883985.1 of uncultured Pseudomonadota bacterium. GTDB lineage: Bacteria > Pseudomonadota > Gammaproteobacteria > Burkholderiales > Thiobacillaceae > PFJX01. The sequence continues at coordinate 21,091 of CAISDD010000259.1, forward strand.
GAAGACAGCATGATCACCTTGAGGCCGGCTGCTCCCGGTTTGGCGCGCAGGCGCTGCACCAACTCGAATCCATCCATCGCCGGCATGTGATAGTCCGTGAGCATGATGTCGAAAATATTGCCGTCGGCGATATGGGCGTCCAGTGTACCCAGGGCGCCTGGGCCATCTTCTGCCTCAAATACGGTCATGCCGGCGCGTTTCAACACACGGTTGAGTATCTTGCGGTTGGTCGCATTGTCATCGACAACCAGAGCGCAGAGCCCCTCCAGATCGGTGCGAACTTCCGACTCTCTGAATCGGCCATCCACTTCGAAGGGAATGGAAACATGGAAGATGCTGCCCTGAACGAGGCCGCTTTCAACCCATATTCGCCCCCCCATCAATGCGACAATGCGGCTGGAAATCGTCAACCCCAGGCCGGTGCCGCCATAGCGTCGAGTAATCGAAGTATCTTCCTGCGAAAACGCCTGAAAGATGAGTTGCTGCTTCTCCGGTGGGATACCAACGCCGGTATCGCTGATTGCGAAATGCAAATTGGCCAGGCCGGCCACATTCTGCGCAAGGTCAACCTTGACCAGGATTTCACCCTGGTCGGTGAATTTGATCGCGTTTCCTACCAGATTGACCAGCACCTGGCGCAAACGACCCGGGTCGCCTATCAATCCGGTTGGCACTTCTGGAGGAATCTCGCTCAACAGCTCCAGCCCCTTTTCCTCGGCGTGGACCGCCAGGGGTTTAAGGGTATTCCTGATCAACGCGGCGAGATTGAATGGAATAGACTCCAGGCTGAGTTTTCCGGCTTCTATTTTCGAAAAATCGAGGATGTCGTTGATGATCACCAGGAGACCATCGGCCGAGGTCTTCACGATATTGAGGTATTCTTGCTGTTCGGCATTCAGGGGCGTGTCGAGCGCCAGATCGGTCATGCCGATGATGCCGTTCATCGGCGTCCTGATTTCATGGCTCATCGTGGCGAGAAAATCGGATTTCGCACGGTTAGCCAACTCCGCCTGCATCGCGCTTTCGCGCAACTCATCCGCCATCGTCTCCAATTGACGGCTTTTCTCGCGCAATTCCAGTTCCACGGCCTCGCGATGGGCTATTTCATCGGCCAGGATCTGGTTTTGTCCCTGCAGTACGACACGGCGTTGGTCGGATTCGGCGAAGTCCAGCTCGAGCTTCTCGGCTCGCCTTTGGATTCTGCTGAACAGGAATGCCGCCAACAATATGATCAGGGGCACAGCACTGGCGGAATAAAGGAACAGCCTTGAGGTGATTTGCCCGAACACCTCCGATTCATCCATGACGCTGACCAGTGACAAAGGAACCTCGGCAATGCGAACTCGCATGGCAAGTCCGTAATCTCCACGGATGGATTTGAAAGCCGGAAAAGCACCCAGCGCGGTGAGTCGATCTATGGGCAAGCCGGCCAGCACCTTGGCTGCGGAGGTGGAGAAAATGACGTGCCTGCCCTCCGCGGTCAGTTCCTGTCCGGAATCGGTCAACAGAATTTGCCGGTAATGCCGGCCTGGTGCGGCGGCAATCAGATAGCGATAGAGTAAACTCAGGTCGGAAACCGTTGCGATGCTGCCGCCGGGTGTGCCGCGGTAGTTCACCGGAGCGGTGGCAATCACCCTCCCACGGGTGCCGTCGATGACCAGGAGGGGCGCGTTCTTCGCACCCACGGGCAGGGAACTGGCTTCGCCGGGCGACGTGTCGGCGAGCGGCGTATCCGACTCGTCGAAGTAGGTGATGCGCTTGTAGCCAGGAACGCCGCGCACCAGTTTCTGCGCGGATTTCCTGCGGAAGCGCTCCTCGATGGCATCCAGATTGGCCGAGAGGCCATAACGAAGCGACATCCCCAGAGCCCGGTTGACCAGGAAATTCTCGATCTCGCGGCTTTCCGCCAGATCCAGCACCACATTACGCTGATCGATCGCGAAATCAGCCAGCGTGGCGGCAATTTGCCGGTTATCCGACAGGAGTCGCGCCTCCGCCGCGGATCGAAGTTGATCCTGGGAACGAAAAGCGTTACCCAGCAACAGCAGCGAATACGTTGCAAAAATGGCCGCCACGAATAGCGGCCATTTTTGCGACAACCTGAGGACGTTCATCGACAGCCCATCATTTCTTCACAAAAAACTCGGGAAAGTAGCGGCGGATACCCGGATAATACTTGTTCACCAGTTTGTCGTACGTGCCATCCGCCTTGATTGTGCGCAGATATACGTTGAATGCATCGCGCAGCAGCGGCGCATCCTTGGGAAACGCGGCGGCCAGTTTCTGCTCGGCGGAAACCGGCCCGAGCACCTTGAATTTCCCAGCCCATTTTTGCAGGTCAAGAATCACATCCGGCACGTCGAGCAGAGACAGGTCGGCGTCCAGATTCAATAGCGCGGGTACCATTTCGTTGATATTGCTGCTTTTCGTGTAAAGTTTCAACTCAAGACCGGTTCCCTTGAGGCCATAGTTCGCCGGGTCGAGGCAGGTTTTCTCCATGACCAGTAGGCTTTGTTTCCCTATCAGCGCCTTGGTTTCCTTGATATCGTGGGCGAGATCATCGCTGCCCTTGATCGGCTTTCTGGGCGAATCGGCACGGGCAATCAACAACACCTGCGAAGGGAAAGTCGGTTCGGAATAAATGAGCACTTTCTCGCGCCACGGCAGCATGGTGAATCCCGTTGCGATCATGTCGCCCTTGATAGGGTAATCACCTTCGAGAAATACTTCATCGCCCTTGCGCACCACGTTCTTGCCAAGCAGATCGCGGATGACCGAATAAAAATCGGTGTACACCAAGCGATATTTGACCCCGATGGATTTAGCGAAACCCTGTGCCAGTTCGACATCGAAGCCATCGCCTGCGCCGGTCACGAAATTGGCATAGCGGATACCCAGGTGACGCAACTCACCGCGCGCCTTGATTTCAGGCAGATCGGCCGCACCGACCAAGGGCGCCAGCAGGGCGCAGGAAATAAAGAAAAACAGCAGAGTAAGATAACGCTTGGGTAACATGGGCGAGGCTCCTGATCAAATTAAAGCAAAATGGCCGCACGCATGCCAGGAGACAGGCGCGCGCATGTGTCTTGTCGGATGTGGATTCCGATTGTCCCGCAGGGTTTCGTCCGACTCACCCCGTTCAGCACACAAAAACCGAGCCGTGCTCACACCGTACGAGCTTTTCATTTTGAGCCGAACCCATCAGGCAAGGCAAGCATGCGAAGACAAACCGCATCCCCCTCACCCCTTAGAATCGACCACGCACCTCACCCGGAACCCCACATGATCGCACTTGAACTGCTCTTATTCCTTCTCATCATCCTCGTCGCCGCGGAGGTCTTCGTGAATGCACTGGAGCATCTGGGCGAACGATTAGGGATATCAGAAGGCGTCACGGGGTCCATCTTTGCCGCGGTAGGGACAGCCATGCCGGAAACCATCGTGCCGCTTTTGGCGATTTTCGCCGGCACTCAGAACCAGAGGCTGAACGAGGAAATCGGCGTCGGCGCCATCCTGGGCGCACCCTTGATGCTATCCACCCTGTCCTTGTGTCTGATGGCGCTGTCGGTATGGAAGAAGCGCGGCCTCCAGGGCCACCTCCGGCCGGAGAGGACCGGTCTGAAGCGCGACCTGGATTTCTTTCTCGCGTCCTTCACAATCGCCACGGTGGCGCTGTTCGTGCCGCACACCGACCCGGCCGTGCGCGTCTCGCTGGCTGTGGTGATGGTGCTGATCTATTTTTTCTATGTGATGCTCACGCTCAAGGCCTCGGCTGCCCTGGTGAAAGACGGCCACGCCACCGAAGCGGAAGAAACCATGCTGCTGGCGCGCCTGGGGCTTCCCACCAATCTGTCCACCATCCTGTTGCAGCTCGGCATCGGCTTGGGCCTGCTGATCCTGGGCGCCAAGGGCTTCATCCATGGCATCGAACTGGCAGCGCCCCTGTTGGGCATCTCCGCACTGATGCTCTCCTTGATGATCGTGCCGGTGGCTACGGAACTACCGGAAAAGGTGAACTCCATCCTGTGGATACGCAGAAACAAGGATACGCTGGCTTTCGGCAACATCACCGGCGCCATGGTGTTCCAGGGCACCCTGCTGCCCGCCATCGGCGTGCTGCTCACCCCCTGGGCGCCGGTCAAGGAAGTCATCGCCGGCGTGATCATCACCCTGGTTGCGGCGATCTGGCTACGTTTCATGATGGGGCACGGCCAACTGCGGGTGTGGCACCTGACGATCAACGGCGGCCTATACGTCAGCTATCTCGTCATCGCCTTGACCTGAAATTTATCTAAACTCAGAGTTCCGGATCCAGACCGGGATTTAGGCAGTAAATTACGGAATGTGCCTGGCCCTCTTTTCGGGTATTGGGTGTTTAGCCCTTTCGAGAAAGCGATTGCGGCACGGCGATGAGGATGGGACGGGCTTTCAGCCCTCATGGGTTTTGGTTTCAATTTTCCAGGCTCTATGTGATTCATAGTGGGTAATCATATTTCATTTTCCCACAAAGAAAATAAATCATGTTGATAAAGTTCTTTACGTTTCGATAGCCTCTAGCGCGCCTTTTGGCTAGCTGCACTTTGCTATTGATACCCTCCAACACTTCATTTGTAATACGTTTTCAACAAAGCGTACAATAC
>CAISDD010000260.1 GCA_903883985.1 uncultured Pseudomonadota bacterium
AGCCAACTCGCAGGACAGGGCGACCCGTGTCGCAAGCGTCTCCTGTTCGGCCGTGGCCGACGCGGCGGCGGCCCTCGCCGTCTCGCCGTCCTGGTGTAATTCGGCGTTATCCTTCTGCAACTCGAGCAACTGTCGCTGCAAGTCTTCCTGCTTCTGACGGGAACCGAAGAACATGATCTGACCCTCTCAATTGGCAGACCACTAACGGCATCCAATCGGTTTTATTTAGTGCCTGGAATAATATTTCTCACGTGCCTACTGCAAGGTCTGCCACTGAGGGTGGAGCTATCGCTTTCTTGAATCGGCTACTATCGACACAGCCACACCTCGAATCGAGTCCTCATGACCCTGCAAGAACTGCGTTATCTGGTGGCTCTGGCCGATTGCGGCCACTTTGGACAGGCGGCGGAAGCCTGCTACGTCAGCCAGTCTACCCTGTCAACGGGGCTAAAGAAGCTGGAAGACACTCTCGGCGTGGTGGTGTTCGACCGCTCGCTGAAGCAGGTGACGCCCACGCCCACGGGCCGCGAAATCGTCGAGTCGGCGCGGCGCATCGTCGAGGAAGCCGCGCACATTCTGGAACTCACCCACTACGCCAAGAACCCGATGGACCGCAGCGTGTACCTCGGCGTCATCCCCACGCTGGGCGCCTATTACCTGCCGCATGTACTGACCCAGGTACGCCTGGCACACCCGAAACTGCGCTTGTTGCTACGCGAGGAATTGACCCCGCTTCTGCTCGCCCACCTCGCCGAGGGAAAACTGGATGCCGGTCTTCTGGCACTCCCCATCGACGATCCCGGCCTGGAAATCGCACCCTTGTTCGTCGAACCCTTCCTCGCCGCAGTGCCCGCCGGACACACTCTCGGGGCGGTCGACCGAGTGCCACTCGAAGCACTCGCCCCGGCCGGGTTGCTGTTGCTGGAAGAAGGGCATTGCCTGCGCGACCAGGCGCTACAGGCCTGCCGGTTGTCGGGCCTGAAAAGCGAGGAGATCCGCGCCACCAGCCTGGAAACCCTGCGCCAGATGGTGGCGATGGGGCTGGGCGTGACCCTGATGCCTATCCTGGCAGGCGCCAACTGCGATCAACAGATCGTTCTCAAACCTCTGGAGAAGCCCGGCGCCTCGCGCAGCATAGGCCTGGTCTGGCGCCGCCGCTCACCACTCGCCGCGACCATGCGGCAATTCGCTGCCACACTGGCTTGCAATCTGCCGCCGGGAACGCTCGCGATCAATGCGGACGCGGCATGAAATTGACCACCTGCACCCCGTCCCGTGGCGGGCCTTTACGGACTCCTCCGGCGAAGGAGGCCCCTTCGGTCTCCGGGACGTAGCCTTCCGCCTCGTAGAGAAGATTGATGACATCCACGTAGAAGCGCTCCTTGGCCATCATCAAGGCAGTGCGACCGCCTTCGTTAGCAGCCTTGACCTCGGCGCCGGCCGCGAGCAGGGTGGCGCAGACTGCGGCTTCCCCCCCGCCAGCGGCCAACATCAGCGGCGTGAGTCCGTAGAAGATGCGGGCGTTGACATCGGCGCCGGCGTCGATCAGCGCCTGCACCACAGGGGCGTAGCCGCAGTCCAGTTCATGGTCGTAGGCGCCCTTGAAAATCGGGGTCCAGCCCAGGGCGTTCTTGGCATTGGCGTCGGCTCCGGCTTCGAGGAGGGCGCTGACGACCTCCAGATGGCCGTGCAAGGCTGCGAGGTGCAAGGCCGTATCGCCCGCTTCGTCGCGTTCGTTGGGATAGGCACCGGCGGCCAGAAGCTTGCGTACTTGTGCGTCATCACCTTCAAGGGCTGCTGCATGCAGAGTTACGGACATTTCAATCTCCGGGTTATTAATACTTGACCATTATAATCAACCATTGCTCGCAAGGTGGGCTATCTTCATGGCATCGAGTCCCCCGGTGAGCACGTGCACGTCGAAGCCGCGCTGCGCCAGGAGGAATGCGGCGGTGCTGCTGCGGCAGCCGGTCTGGCAGTAGAGGACGTAGGGTCGGGCGGGATCCAGCGCCCTGGCGCGTAAGCGCAGCAGGTAGAGGGGCAGGTTGAGACTGCCCTTGAGCTTGCCCTGCCTGTATTCGTCCTCCATGCGCACGTCGATCAACACGGCGCCACGCCTATGCACCAGCGCGGCTGCTTCCTCCGCAGTCACCGGATGCACCAGGGGGGTTTGTAACTGTGTGCGGAAATCGCTGGCTGCCAGGCGCATGAGCAGACCAGCGCTCAGCATGGTGACCGTGGCGTTGCGAGGTTCGCCTGAAATCAGCGCATCCTCGCCGAAACCATCCCCCGGTTCGATGCGGGCGAGCGTGACCGTGCCCCCTGGAACGGCCCGCGTCACCTGGGCGCTCCCCTCGCGGACCAGGTAGTAGTAATCGCCGGCCTCACCCTGGCGAATGACCACCTGTCCTGCCACCACCGGGAGGGGCTCGAAGCGGCCGAACAAGGCGTGCAGGTTGGCTGGCGGAACACGAGAAAATGATTGATTGCGCAAGAGGTCGAACAGCCAGGTCGGATCGTCCCCCTCATACTCGGTCACCTCATAGGCAGTGGCCTGGTCGCGCGCCACCAGATAATCCAGGTCGTCCCCGGTGAAGACCAGCAGTTCACAGGGCGTGCGCGCCACACAGGTATAGACGCGCGGCTTGAGGCGAGCGATCGGATGGCGCGCCGCCTCGCTTCCCGAGCGGATGAGCAAGGAGGTGGCGCCGGTCCCAGCGTCCAGCCCGACCTCGCCTTCGAGGAGGTAATAACTGTCGTGATCCATGGCGCCTCGGGCGAACAGCACCTCCCCCTGATTCAGATGCAGGGCGCTGCCTTGCAGGGCGGCCAGTTGCAGGGCCTCTTCGGAAAGCCCGTTGAAGGGGACGAACTGCGTGAGTTGCGTGGTTTGCATGTCGCTATTCCAAGGTTCTATGCCGTTTGTGGCTGCCCATCCAGATCAGGCGACAGGCTTGTCGCGTGCCTGTTTCAGTGCGTCGTAACCACCCATCAGGATGCGCGTATCGTGGCCGCGTTGTTCAAGGAGGAAGGCGGCGACGCTACTGCGCCGCTCGGTCTCGCAGACCAGTATATGGACGCGTTGCTTTTCCAGCGAGGACTCCTTGAGACGCAGCCTGCAAAGCGGGATGTTGATGCTGCCCTTGAAATGGCCCTGCATGAACTCACCCGCCAGGCGCACGTCAATCAGATCGGCGTTGCCACCCTTGAGCAGGGCCGCAGCCTCGGCCGCGCTCACCCGGTGCAGCAACGGCGTTTTCAACAGAATATCGAAGTCGTCTGAGGCCAGGCACATGAGCAAGCCATCACTTTGCATGCGTACGCTGGCACTGCGCGCGGACTGGGCGATCAGAGATTCTTCGCCGAAACCGTCTCCCGGCCCCAGCCGTGCCAACTCCACGGCTTGCCCGGCATCATCATGCCGC
>CAISDD010000261.1 GCA_903883985.1 uncultured Pseudomonadota bacterium
ACGGTTATCCGTGGAGCAGCATTGCCGGATGGGACAAGTCCAGCGACATCAATGTCCAAGTCTATGGAACGGTTCCCGAGCCCGCCTCGCTTGCTCTTCTCGGCCTCGGACTTGCCGGTCTTGGATTCAGCAGGCTCAAGAAGGCGTAAACGCGATTTCGCGTTCGAACATGGCGATGGACTCCACGTGCGCGGTGTGCGGGAACATGTTGGCAACCCCGGCTGCGGCCAAGCGGTAGCCCTTCTGATGGACCAGGATCGCGGCGTCGCGCGCGAGTGTGGCCGGGCTGCACGAGACGTAGACGATGCGATGCGGCGCGCCGCTGTCCGGCAGGGACTTGACCAACTCGGCGGCGCCGTCGCGCGGCGGGTCGATCAGTATCTTGTCGAAGTGGCCTAAGCCCGCATAGCTCTCCGCGGTAATCTGGAACAGGTCGGAGACGCGGAATGCTGTGTTGGCGCCCAAGCCGTTGCTGGCGGCGTTCTCGATGCCGCGTTTCACCAGTCCGGCCGCACCCTCGATGCCCAGCACCTGGGCGCCGAGGCGGGCGATGGGCAGGGTGAAATTGCCCAGACCACAGAAGAAGTCGGCGATGCGCTCTCCCGCTTTCGGGTCCAGCAATTGCATGGCGCGACGCACCAGCATGGCGTTGACATCCTGGTTGACCTGGGTGAATTCGGTTGGCTTGAACGGCATGACCAGATCGAATTCAGGCAGGCGATAGTCCAGTTCCGGAGCGTTTAGCGGGTGGAACGGAACTGCGGTGTCCGGTCCCTTGGATTGCAGCCAGAATTGGACGCCATGGGCATCGGCGAAAGCACGCAGTCGCACTTCATCCTGGTCGGAGGGCGGATCCATCACGCGCAACACCAGTACATCCACCGTGTCACCCGCTGCCAGCTCGATCTGAGGCAGGCGCTCGCGGATGCTCAAACCCTCCACCAGGGTGCGCAGGTGCGGCAAAAGCGTGGAGATGCGTTGTGGCAGCACCTCGCAGCCGACCATGTCCGCCACGAAACTGCTGCGCCGCTCGTGAAAGCCCACCAGCACACCGCCCTTCTTTGCCACATAGCGTACAGATAGGCGCGCGCGCCGCCGATAATCCCAGGTCGGCCCGTGGATGGGGGAGAGCATGATTTCCGGTTTCACTCGACCTATGTGCGTGAAACAGTCTTCCAGGACTCGTTGTTTCGCCGCCACTTGTGCGCCTTCGTCCAGATGCTGGTGGGAGCAGCCGCCGCAGATGCCGAACCAGCGGCAGCGTGCAGTCACGCGAAAAGGGCTGGACCGGAGTATTTCGCCGGCCTGTGCCTGCTCGAAACCGGGTTTCTTGCGGTAGCTGCTGTAGCGCACGAGTTCGCCGGGCAGGGCGCCCTCGACGAAGAGGGTCTTGCCCTCGAAGTGGCCGACACCACGGCCTTCGTGGTCCAGGGATTCGATGAGGAGAGGTTCGGACATAAAAAGCAGGTTCAAGGTTCAGGACAAGGTTAGCGATTGTCTCAGAGAGGCACGCAGGCCGGCTTGCAATTGTGAAATACGTCGCCATCTGCCGCGCTGGTCGTCCCGTGTCGGGGCGCTTTATCCAGGAGATGTCATGAGCTTGATCATCGAAGAACTGAGCGTGGGCGAGGGTGTGGAGGCGGTTGTGGGCAAGAAGGTGAGTGTGCATTACACCGGCTGGTTGACCGATGGAACCAAGTTCGATTCCAGCCTGGATCGCAACGACCCCTTCGATTTCGCACTCGGTCGCGGCCAAGTGATTCGTGGCTGGGACGAAGGTGTGGCCGGCATGCAGGTGGGCGGCAAGCGCAAACTGACGATCCCACCGGAAATGGGCTACGGTGCGCGCGGCGCAGGCGGCGTAATCCCGCCCAATGCGACCCTGGTGTTCGAGGTGGAACTGCTGGCCGTGGCGTAGGCTTGCCCCGGGCCGCGCCTACCGGCCTAGCGCTTCCGCACCCGCTTCAGTCCTGCTTCGATGCCCTCGCACAGGGTTTTGATCACCTGGATGCGGGCGTGGTATTTGTCGTTCGCCGGCACCAGCGTCCAGGGGACGAGGTCGCTGCTGGTCCGGTCCACCATGTCGCACACGGCTTGCTCGTAGTCGGTCCAGCGCTCGCGGTTGCGCCAGTCCTCGTCGGTAATCTTGTAATGCTTGAAGCCGGTTTGTTCGCGCATCTGGAAGCGTTTAAGTTGTTCGTCGGCGCTGATCGAGAGCCAGAACTTCAGCACCACGATGCCGTGGTGCGCGAGTTGCGCCTCGAATTCGTTGATTTCGTTGTAGGCGCGTAGCCAGTCGTACTCCGAGCAGTAGCCTTCCACCCGCTCCACCAGCACACGCCCATACCAGGAACGATCGAAGATGGCCAGGCGGCCGCGACGCGGGATCTGGCGCCAGAAGCGCCAGAGGTAGGGTTGCGCCTTTTCCTCGTCGGAGGGGGCCGCTGTGGGGATGACCTGAACCATGCGCGCATCCAAGGCGCTGGTGATGCGTCGGATGCTGCCACCCTTGCCGGCCGCGTCGTTGCCCTCGAAGGCCGCAACCACCGAAATGCTCCCGAAGCGTGGGTCGCGGGTGAGGACATTGAGGCGACCCTGGTAGGCCTCGAGTTTCTTCTCGTACTCGGTGCGGGCGAGCTTCTGGTTGAGATCCAGGGATTTCAGGATGTGCAGATTGTCCACCCGCGGCAGCCTGGGAAGAGAGGGAATCGAGTGGCTGGGGCCATGTTCGCTGGAGAGTCGCAGACGCAAGGCTTCCAGCACGATTTTTCCCAGCATCAGGCTGCGGTAGCGCTCGTCGCTGCCTTCGATGATGTACCAGGGCGCTTGCGCGCTGCTGGTCAGGCGCAAGGCTTCCGCGCTGGTCTTGCGGAATTTGTCGTAGAGCCCAAAGTGCTCCCAATCACGCTTGGTCACTCGCCAGCGGGTGTTAGCATCCTTTTCCAGCGACTTCAAGCGGCTTTTCTGGAAGGGTTTGGACAGGTGGAACCAGAACTTGAGGATCAAGGCGCCTTCGTCGGAGAGCATCTTCTCGAAGCGCACATTGCCTTCCATGGCTTCTTCCAGATCGACATTGCGGCACTTGCCATAGACCCGGTCGAGGATGGGCAGGCTGTACCAGGAACCCTGGAAGATGCCGATCTTGCCGCGCGGTGGCAGGACGCGCCAGAATCGCCACATGGGCGGGCGGTCGTGCTCCTCGTCCGTGGGTTCGCCCATGCCGTGGGTCTCGATGTGGCGAGGATCCAGCCATTCATTGAGCAGGTGCACCGACTCGCGACGACCGCCGCCATCGACGCCGCTGATGATGATGACCACCTGGAAACCGCGCTTTCTCACCAATTCGTCTTGGGCGTCGAGCAAGGCCTCGCGCAAGGCGGGCAGTTCCTTCTCGTAGGTTTCCCTGTCGACTTTGTGGCCGATTTCCGCGGATTCGAACATGTTTTTCTGCCTAAGGGTAACGTAAGCCGTGCATCACAACACGCCAGCCTGCCAGCGGCAAGAACAGAATCCTCGGCGCCAAGCTTATCGAGGGCAAGCCTATCGAGGAAGTAGGGTGTGCGTCGGGTCACGCGATAAGCCGAGGATGTCGGGTTACGCGATAAGTAAGTCTGCGAAACTGATTTTGTTTACCACCGGGCACCCTCACCCTGTCCTCTCCCGATGGGAGAGGGTTCCACTCCCATCCCCCTCCGGGGGGAAGGGCCGGGGATGAGGGCCTGCGGCGGCAGCTTAATGAAGGCAAAATCAGTTACGCGACATGTAACTTCTCAATAAGGCACGGCAACCCTATCGACTGCGTGACGAGACCTATCGCGACTTCACCGGTGGCAAACGCCCTCTCAAGACGCACGCTTCAACCCGTTGCTTCAAAAAGAAATCATCGCGGCAGCGCCGGCTTCCGGCCGGCTGTTTTCAAAGACGCAGGCAAGGATGCCTGCGCTACAGGG
>CAISDD010000262.1 GCA_903883985.1 uncultured Pseudomonadota bacterium
GCCTGGATTTGCTCAAGCGGGTAGAAGCCGATCTCACCGAACACGGTGTAGTCGAACAGTTCCCCAAACTCGAAGGCCGCCAGATGATCATGGTGCTCGCGCCGAAAAAGAAAAAGTAGGTCGGGTTCGCAACCCGACTTGCCGAGGAGGTTACGGACCTCGTAAAAAAACGTGGCGACAAGATTCTACAAGAGTCTACAAGTGTTTCGCGGCCGTTCAAGCACTCCCGTAGGGGGTCGCCAGGAGACATCGAAGAAAATGGAGCAGTCATGCCCAAGATGAAGACCAAGAGCGGCGCCGCCAAGCGCTTCCGCGTGCGCGGCAGCGGCAGTATCAAGCGTTCGTCCGCCTACATGCGCCACATCCTGACCAAGAAGAGCACGAAGCGCAAACGCCACCTGCGCGGAATGTCCGACGTCAATCCCTCGGATATCCGTCATGTCCGCGACATGATGCCCTACGCATAAGGAGATAGAGCATGCCTAGAGTTAAACGTGGTGTAACCGCACACGCCAGTCATAAGAAGGTCATCGACGCTGCCAAGGGTTATCGCGGCCGTCGCAAGAACGTATTCCGCGTCGCCAACGAAGCGGTCATGAAGGCCGGCCAGTACGCCTATCGCGACCGTCGCCAGAAAAAGCGCCAGTTCCGTGTGTTGTGGATCGCCCGGATCAACGCGGCAGTGCGTGCGATGGATATCGATATGAACTACAGCCAGTTCATGTGTGGCCTGAAGAAAGCAGCCATCGAGATCGACCGCAAGGTGCTTTCCGACATGGCCATTTTCGACCAGCCCGCGTTCGCCAAGATCGTCGAGCAAGCCCGCGCCTGCCTGGCGGTGTAAGCGCCCCCGAGGCGGATGGGGGAGGCCTGATGGCCTCCCTTTTTATTTTTTGAAACAACGGGTTCTCGCATGAATCTCGATGAAATTCTCAAGGATGCGGAAGCGGCTTTTGCCGCGGCTTCCAGCTTGCCCATACTCGATCAGGTCAAGGCGCGTTACCTGGGCAAGAGCGGGGCCATCACGGAACAGATGAAGACACTGGGGGGGTTGCCCGTCGAGGAACGCAAAGTCGCGGGCGCCCACATCAACCAGGCCAAGGACAAGCTCGAAGTCCTGCTGCGCGCTCGGCGCGACGGCATTCAAGCCGCGGAACTGGAACGGCAGCTGGCAGCCGAGGTGCTCGATGTGACCCTGCCGGGTCGCGGCGATGCCGTGGCCTCCCTGCATCCGGTTACCCGAACCATGGCGCGCATCGAGGCCTTGTTTTCCTCGATAGGCTTCACCGTTGCCGACGGCCCGGAGATCGAGACCGACTTCTACAATTTCACCGCGCTCAACATCCCGGAAAACCATCCGGCGCGGGCCATGCACGACACTTTCTACCTGGATGGCGGCAAGTTGCTGCGCACTCATACCTCACCGGTGCAGGTGCATTACATGCAGAATCAACAGCCGCCACTGCGCATCATCGCGCCGGGGCGGGTGTATCGCTGCGACTCCGACGTGACCCACACCCCCATGTTCCACCAGGTGGAAGGCCTGTGGGTGGACGAGTCGGTGACTTTCGCCGACCTGAAAGGGATACTGGCCGACTTCATGGCGCGTTTCTTCGA
>CAISDD010000263.1 GCA_903883985.1 uncultured Pseudomonadota bacterium
CGCCACGTTTTTTTACGAGGTCCGTAACCTCCTCGGCAAGTCGGGTTGCGAACCCGACCTACTTTTTCTTGTTCGGCGCGAGCACCATGATCATCTGGCGGCCTTCGAGTTTGGGGAACTGTTCGACTACACCGTGTTCGGTGAGATCGGCTTCTACCCGCTTGAGCAAATCCAGGCCGAACTCCTGGTGGGCCATTTCCCGGCCTCGGAAGCGCAACGTGATCTTGGCCTTGTCGCCTTCGCCCAGGAAGCGGATCAAGTTGCGTATCTTGACCTGATAGTCGTTATCGTCCGTCGCCGGACGAAACTTCACTTCCTTGATCTGTATCTGTTTTTGTTTGAGCTTGGCCTCGTGCTGCTTCTTGCTCTCCTGGTACTTGTATTTGCCGTAATCCATGATGCGGCAAACCGGCGGCTGCGCTTGCGGCGCAATCTCCACCAGATCCAGTTCGGCCGTTTCGGCCATGGCCAAGGCTTCACGCAGGCTGACGATGCCCAGCTGCTCGCTCTCCACACCCACCAGTCGGATCGGGGAGACGTCAATCTCGCCGTTGATCCGGGGTTCTTTATCCTGTGCTATCTCAAGCCCCTTGAAAAAAACGAGGAGCCGACCCAATGCGTCGGCTCCCCAGGTTGTTCACTCACTCATGAACCCGAATGCAGCATTTCGAGGAAGGCTTCCAGACCCATCGCGCCTAAATCCTCGCCTCCGCGTTTGCGCACCGCCACCCGGCCTTCCTGGCGTTCTTTCTCGCCAACGATGATCAGGTAGGGGACGCGCTGCATGGAGTGCTCGCGGATTTTATAGGTGATCTTCTCGTTTCTCAAGTCCGAAACCGCACGTATCCCTTGTTTTTTAAGGTCTTGCACGATCTGCGTGGCGTATTCCGCCTGCGCGTCGGTGATGTCCATGACCACCACCTGCACCGGAGCTAGCCAGACTGGAAAATTCCCGGCGTAATGCTCGATCAGAATGCCGATGAAACGCTCCAGTGAACCCAGGATCGCGCGATGCAGCATGACCGGCGGCTTGCGGGTGTTGTCCTCGTCGACGAACTCGGCACCCAGGCGCACCGGTAGATTGAAGTCGAGCTGGATGGTGCCGACCTGCCAGAGGCGGCCCAGGGTGTCTTTCAGTGTGAACTCGATCTTGGGGCCATAGAAAGCGCCCTCTCCCGGCTGATATTCGAAGGCCAACCCGTTTTGCTTCAGGGCCGCGGCCAGGCCGGCTTCCGACTTATCCCAGGTCTCGTCCGAACCCACGCGCTTGTCCGGGCGGGTGGAGAGTTTCACCAACACTTCATCAAAACCGAAGTCGGCATACACGGTGTGCAGCATCTTGATGAAATCCGACACTTCGGGCTGGATCTGCGCTTCCGTGCAGAAGATGTGGGCATCGTCCTGGGTGAAGGCACGCACCCGCATCAACCCATGCAAGGCCCCGGAGGGCTCGTTGCGATGACAGGAGCCGAACTCGGCCAGGCGCAGCGGCAGATCGCGATAGGAATGCAGGCCATGGTTGAAAATCTGCACATGCCCGGGGCAATTCATCGGCTTCACCGCGTATTCGCGATTTTCCGAGGCGGTGGTGAACATCTGCTCACGGTAATTCTCCCAGTGGCCGGATTTTTCCCACAGGGACTTGTCCATCACCGTCGGCGTCTTCACTTCCTGGTAACCGTAGTCGACGAATTTCCGGCGCATGTATTGCTCGATTTCCTGCCAGAGCACCCAGCCATGCGGATGCCAGAAGACCATGCCGGGCGATTCTTCCTGCAGGTGGAACAGGTTGAGCTGCTTGCCCAGGCGACGGTGATCCCGCTTCTCCGCCTCTTCCAGTCGAAACAGATGGGCGGCCAG
>CAISDD010000264.1 GCA_903883985.1 uncultured Pseudomonadota bacterium
CACGGCCGGCGGCAACCTGCGCACCGGCACCCTCGCGCTGCTCGCCAGCCTGGGCTACACCAGCAACAAAACGCTCGACCTGCCGGCGCAGCCCCAGGCATTCGCTCAGGAAATCGAAACCTTGCTGGGCGGCAGCCGCCAGTACAATGCCGAAACGGTCTGCTTGGCCGACTGGGAAAGCGTCGCCTTCCTGTTCCAGCTCACCAACGATGAACTTCCTTCTCTCGCGGGGGGGCAACCGAGTTTCTTCACGAACACCGGCGTACAGCCCTGGCAGATCGAAAGCTTCGTGTTTCTGGCGGTCGAGCTCAAAGCCGGCAACTGGTCACGTACCCGCCTGGCGCGCATCACCCGAGAAGTGAACCGGTTGTTTCCAATGCCGGTCATCCTGCTCTTCCGGCATCCGGGGCATGACCTGGAACACCTGCTGTCGCTGGCTGTGATCAACCGTCGTGGCCACAAGCGCGATGCCACGCGCGACGTGATCGACGGCAAGATTTCCATCGTCAAGGACATCGATCCAAGCGCACCCCACGCAGCCCATATCCGCATTCTGGAAAGCATGGCACTGCATCAGGTCGGCGAGAAATTCGCCCCGTCCAGCTTCAACGATCTCTACAAAGCCTGGATGGCAGCGCTGGACGTCAAGATCCTCAACGAGAAGTTCTACAAGGAACTGGCTGACTGGTACTACTGGGCACTTCATCGGGATACGGATGTCACCTTCCCCCCGGGCCAGCCGTTGGACGACTCCAATGACCCGGCCACGCAGGGCCGCCCATCGGTGGCGCTCATCCGCCTGCTCACCCGGCTGATCTTTGTCTGGTTCCTCAAGGAGAAGAAGCTGATCCCTGAAGGTCTGTTCGACGAAAAGACCCTCGCCAGCCTGCTCCATACCCCACCGCACCAGGAATCGCGTGAAGACAATTACTACAAGGCGGTGCTGCAAAACCTGTTCTTCGCCACCCTGAACACAGAAACGTCAGATCAAGACGAAGACGGCAACAGGCAACGTGTCTGGCGTGAGGAGTCTGGCCCCAAGCGCCTGGACAAATACCTGATCCACACCGTCTATCGCTACAAGAAGGAATTCCGTGATCCAGATTCTGCTTTGGCACTATTTCGGAAAGTCCCCTTCCTCAACGGCGGCTTGTTCGAGTGTTTGGACAAACTCGTCACGGAGGAAGACCTAAAACGTGATCCAGATCTACAAGCGTTGGTCGTTCAGGAAGGCCGCCAGACCGTGCTTCGCGTCGATGGTTTTTCCGAGCGCACGGATAACCAACTTTATGTGCCCAACGAACTCTTCTTCTGCGATGGCAAGGAGGGGGTGGACCTCAACGACATCTACCAGACCAAGAACCGCAAATACAAACCGCGCGGTCTGCTGAAAATATTCGAGAGCTACAAATTCACCATCGAGGAAAACACCCCGGTGGAAGAAGAAGTCGCCCTCGACCCGGAACTGCTCGGCAAGGTCTTTGAAAACCTGCTTGCCAGTTACAACCCGGACACCAAGACGACTGCCCGCAAGAAAAGTGGCTCCTTCTATACCCCGCGCGAAGTGGTCGATTACATGGTGGACGAAGCCCTGGTCGCCTACTTCGAGCGCGCCCTTCTCCCCTCCCCCCCCGGGGGAGGGGCCGGGGGAGAGGGAGCAACGCCCGCCAAGCCAGCAACCCGCCCCCGCAACGAATTCCTCGACCTGGGCACCCAACCCGGCAAACTCGACCTCCCTGTCATTCCCGCTCAAACGGGAATCCAGGATTCGACCAACGACAACACCGCGTTAGCAACCCGCCTGCGCCAGCTCCTCAGCTACCGCCACCCCGGCCACGACCTCACCCCCGAGGAAACGCAGCAACTCATCCAGGCCATCGAA
>CAISDD010000265.1 GCA_903883985.1 uncultured Pseudomonadota bacterium
GAGGGTTCCACCCCCTTCCCCCTCCGGGGGAAGGGCCGGGGATGAGGGCCTGCGCCGGCAGCTTAATGAAGGCAAGTTACGCGACATTACTTATCATGTTCCAATGGACTTCAGGTTTTCGGGATCAGGGTTTTGCCGTGGACAGAACGTGCATGAGGGCGGCGCGGACTTTGGCAGCACCCGTGCCTTCGCCGTGGGCGCAGACCAGAAACACCTTACCACCGACGCTGAACAGGAAGACGTCGGCATTGGACGGATCGCCGTCGTCGGCTTCCGAGCCGGTGCCGATTAGGTGCTTGGCGGGGGCGCCGGCGATATTGATGTCTTCGCTTTTAACGGTCTTGAACTCGGTGACTTCACCCTTGATGAATTCCGGCACCAGCGTCGTAGCCGCAGCCACGGTCTTGGCGCCAAACATGGGCCAGAGCTGGATGTGAACCTCGTATTCTGTCTTGATGTCGGTCTTGCCGTCGTGACTCTTGGCCGTCCATTTGTCGGGCAACTGCAAGGTTAAGGCCGGCTTGTTGTCCACGGATAGGGTGTAAGGCTTGGCGGCGCCGGCATGGGCCACGAAGCCGAGGGAAGACAGACAGAGTACAAGCATCAAATTACGCATTTTTTGCTCCTTGGTCGAAAAACGGATACACGGCGCCTAGTCTCCCCGGATGTGGCGCTGTGCGACCCAGGTCAGCAGGGCGCCCGCCATGCTGGCCAAAGCCCAGGGAATCGCGATGAAAGCCGCGAGCAGCAAGCCGTCCACCAGGGAAATGCCGGCCAGCATGGCGGGGATGACGGGAAACGGGAATGGTCGGCCACGGCTGTTCTCATGGCGTGCCACCAGACTAATCAGCACCACGTAGCCGAACTGGATGCCGCCGGCCATGAGCACCCAGGCGTTCACCTGTCCGACCAGGGCCGCCGCGGTGACGACGAAGACCAGGAAACGGCAGGCCGCCATGACCAGCACGCTCCAGGGATTCTGCTTGTGGCGGCAGTCGTAAACGACGATGGCCAGGAGCAGCAACAGACCGGCGGCGACCGCGCGCGGGTGGGGCGCCAGGGCGAGCAGCCCCAAGCCCGTGGCGAACAGACCGATGGTGACGGTGCTGGCCCGGGGCAGCGTCATCCGGCCCGAAGGCAACGGACGGGAAGGCCGCTCGCGACGATCGATGTCCAGGTCGCAAACGTCGTTGAGGCTCATTCCTGCCATGTAGAAACAGGACAGGGCCACGGCCAGCAACAGGTAGAGAGGTGGGGTCAGGTCGGCGCCACAGAGCAGGCCCGCAGCCAGGACGTTGGTCCACACCGTGGGCAGGTTGCTGACCCGGCACAGTTCCAGGTAGGTCTTGAAGGTAGCCATGGCTTACTCGTCGAACAGGTGGCGCAGCAACAGGCCGTGAACCTCGCCAGCGTCGAGGCCGTCGTCCGGCAGCAGGTCTGAAGCGGTGGTCATCAGCAGAGGCCCGTCTTCCGGGCGGTCGGTGACGCGACCGTGGGAGCCCCGCACCAGGCTGGCATCCAGGGGAATGACCTCCATCAGGTAACGGAAGCCCAGCAACTTCTTCGCCAGGGTAGCGGCGATCTTCAGCTTGGGAAAGGCGATGTCGGGATCGAGGAACAGTTCGCACGGGTCATAGCCCGGCTTGGCATGGATGTTGACGGTGCGGGCGTAGTCTGGCGCCCGAGCGTCGTCCAGCCACCAGTAGTAGGTAAACCAGCTTTGGGCGTCCGCCACCAGCACGAGCTCACCGCTGCGCTCATGGTCGAGGCCGGCGGCCCGCTTGCCCTCCCCGTCCAGCACCCGTTCGACCCCTGCCACGCCGGCGAACAGTTCCTGCACCCGTGCCAGGTCGACCGGGTCGCGCACGTAAACGTGGCAGACCTGGTGGTCGACCACGGCGAAGGCCCGGCTGGCGGCCGGGTCCAGGTATTCCCGGCCCAGGTCCAGCTTCAGCGACAGTAGCCCCGCGTTACGCAAGATGCAGTTGGGATGGATCGGCCGGTGCACCGGGGTAATGCCGTATTCGGACAGCACCACGACGCGGCAGCCGCGCTCCTGGAAATAATCCAGCAACCGCCCGCACAGGGCATCGATATCGGCCAGGTCCCGGCTCAGGTCGCCTTGCGGCCCCACCCTCTGCAGGCCGTAGTCCAGGTGGGGCAGATAGACCAGTTGCAGCGAGGGTCGGTGACGTTCCTCCACGGCCATGGCCGCCCGGGCGATCCACACGCTGGATTCGATGGAAGTGGCCGGCCCCCAGAACTTGAACAGGGGGAACTGGCCAAATTCACGGTTGAAGTCCTCGCGCAGGTTCGGCGGCACGCTGTAGCAATCGGGCAGTTTGGCGCCGTCGGCGCAATAGAGGGGGCGCGGCGTCAGGGTGATGTCGGCGCCGGTATTCATGGCGTACCACCAGAAGGTGTTGGCCACGGTGAAGGCGCTATCGCGCCGTCTTGCCACGTCCCAGATCTTCTCGCCCTGCACCAGTTGGTTGGACTGGCGCCAGAACATCACCTCGCCATGCTCGCGGAAATACCAGCCGTTGCCGACAATGCCGTGGCCGGAAGGCGGGCGACCGGTGAGGTAGGTGGCCTGCACAGAACAGGTCACTGCCGGAATGAGGGTGCGGATCGGAACGCTGGCGGCCAGCAGTGCATTCAGGCGCGGCGTATGGGGGCCGCCCAGGAGCGAACGGGTGAGACCCACCACATCAAGGACAACGGTTCTATGCACGAAGTCGCGCCTCCAGCCACTGGATTTCCCGGATGATGGATTCGGTCACCGTCGACCGGCGCAAGTCGAGGGGCAGCACATCCCAGGTATAAGTCTCCACTTCCAGCAGGAGACCCGCCGGCAACAGGGGGAGGAGGTCCTCCAGGAACGACCGGGTGGTGCCGCAATCGCCGGCCGAGTCGAGGAAGATGGGCACGTGAAAGTGACAGCGCCATTCGTCACCGGCCCGGACCGGGCGCGCGGCCACAGCCTGGGGCAGGTCGGTGTAGCGGAGCAGTTCACCCGCCCCGGTGCGCACCACTACCTGGTGGAGGTAGCGCGGCTCATCGAAGCGGTCCAGCAAGGCATCGTCGGGCGCCGAGAGGTTGAGCGCAGAGGACACCTGTACCTTGGCGATGCTCACCCCTGCGTCCTGCAACCGGGCCAGGGATGCCGCCGGCTCCTCGAATTCCACCGCCTGGTGGCAGCAGTCATAGCAAAGGCCGAGATGGCGGGCGAGGTCGGCGGGCAGGTGAAGGGCTGCGAACAGGCGTACCACCTCGTCCGTGGTTTCCAGCAGGCAGCCCGGTTCCGGCTCCAGGGCGAGGACGATGTCGCGGCCGAGTTCTTCGCGCAGGCGCTTCAAATGTGTGAGCACCACCAACAATTGCCGGCGCATGGCCGGCAGGTCGCCCTCCCCCACCACGCCCTTGAAGCCCAGGGGCACCGTGGAGATCGACCCCGTCATCCCCGCCGGCAGCCAGCCAGCTAGCAGTTCGGCCAGCCGCAGGGTGTAGGCGGCGCGATCGGGACTACGCCAGTCGGGGAGATAGACGTTCTCCTTGACCCTCTCGCCATGGAAGTCGCCGTAGGGGAAGCCGTTCAGCGTCGGCACGAAGCAATCGTTCTCAGCCTGCCAGTCGCGGAATCGCGCGTTCTCCTCCGCCGTCAAATCCAGCGCCGCCGCGTGGGACAAACGCAGGCCGATGGGAAACGGCCGCATCGGAGACACCGCAGCCTTGACCTGGGGAATGTGCTGCCTCAGCGCGGCGAAGGTCTCCCGCCAGCTTTCACCCGGATGGATGTTGGAACAGTAGGTGATCAGGCTGCCTGGAACTTCGGGCATTGGCTCAGGAAGCTTTTCGGATTTTCGTAGAACACCTGGTTGATGGCCGCTTCAGGGTGCCCGCGCCGGCGCATTTCGTTGGCACATTTCAAGGTGGACAGCGGGTCGCTCACACTCCAGTCGGCGGAGGAATTGATGCACAGCCGCTCGGTGCCGAAGATTTCCACCGCGTCGATGGCCCGTTCCGGACTGCCTTTGGAATTCGGATACAGCGTCATTCCGAACCAAAAGCCGTTGTCCTTGATCTCGCCGATGGTGTGCTCCTCGGCGTGGTCGATCAGGACGCGGGCGGGGTCGATGCGCGGCTCCGAACGTATCATGTCCATGATGATGCGCGTCCCCTTGTGCTTGTCTTCCAGGTGCGGCGTGTGGATCAGGATCAGTTCGTTGCGGGCGACGGCGATTTCCAGATGCTTCTCCAGCACCGCAATCTCGTTGCGGCTGTTCTTGTTCAGGCCGACCTCGCCGATGCCCAATACCGTGGGCCGGTCGAGGAATTCCGGGAGGAAGGAGAGCACCTCGTCGGCCAGGGCAAGATCCTCCGACTCCTTGGAATTGAGGCCGATCCAGCAATAGTGCTTGATGCCGAAGCGGGCTGCTCGGGCCGGTTCCACCACGGTCAACTGCTGGAAGTAGTCGCGGAAGCTGGCTGCGGTGCCGCGATCGTAGCCCGCCCAGAAAGCTGGCTCGCACACGGTCTGGATGCCGCTGATGGTCATCTTGAGGTAGTCGTCCGTGGTGCGGGACACCATGTGGATATGGGGGTCGATGACTTTCATGGCCGGCTCCCGTCCCAGGCGCCGTAAGCCCGCAGGCCCAGTGCGCTGTCCAGGGGTTCCGTGCTGGGGTCGCTCAGGGCCATCTGGATGGCCTTGGTACGGCCGGTTTCCGACGCAGACAGCAGGCGGAGGATGGTCTGCAGCGCCTGGTAACGGTAGTCCGCCTTGGCCGCAGCAACGCCTTCGTGGCGGTCGATGCGGTCCAGGAACGAGGCGATATCCAGAATCCGCGAGCGATTCTCGATGAAATACGTGTCGAGTACGTCGATGGCCTGCATCGGGCTATAGGGGGCACTCATATCTCTGCTCCTTTATTCATTCTGGTTAAGTTCGATCCCGTTGGCGGAATCGACGATCACCTGGCGGGCACCCTACTTGCGCAGGATGTCCATCATGCGTTCGTTACACAATCGGCCTGGGCACCGGCTCGCTCGGCCAGTTGCGCGATGCAGCGCTTCATCAGGGCGATGTCGATTTCATGGGTCTCAACCTTGCGGCCGATACTCTCCAGCAGGGGGATCGACAATTCACCGCCCAGATGTTCGCGAAAATCCCCCAGGGCGGTTTCCACGTCCAGCCAGGACAAGGCCGGGTGGTACAGGTCGAAGCCCAGGGTTTCCAGCAGGGTGAGAATCCGGTAAAGGTCGGTTTCCGCCAGGAGTCCGCTGCGATGCGAATAAAGCGAATCCAGGGCGATGCCGATGGCCACCGCCTCGCCGTGCTTGAGTTCACTGTCGGACAACTCCTCCAGCTTGTGGGCCACCCAGTGTCCGAAATCCAGAGGGCGGGAGGAGCCGCTCTCGAAAGGGTCACCGGCACCGGCGATATGCTCCAGGTGCAGCTCGGCGCAACGGGCGATCATCCGCTCCATGGCCACGGGCTCAAAGCGGGCCAGGGCGGCGCGCTCACCGTAAAGTTCCTCGAAGAAATTGCGATCCCGTATCAGGGCCACCTTCACCGCTTCCGCGATGCCTGCGCGCAAATCCCGTGGCGGCAGGCTTGCGAGGAAGGCACTGTCGTTGATGACCGCGAAGGGTGGCGCGAAGGTGCCCAGGTAGTTCTTCTTGCGGAAGGCGTTGATCCCGTTCTTGACACCGATGCCGGCATCGTTCTGTCCCAGCACGGTGGTGGGCAGGCGGATCAGGCGCACGCCGCGGTGCGCCGTAGCCGCGGCGTAGCCGACCGCGTCCAGCACTGCCCCGCCACCGATGGCGACGATGTAGGAATGGCGGTCGATCTTGTGGCGCTCAACCAAGGCATGGATGCGCTCCACCTCGATCGGCTCGTGCTTGCAGATCTCCCCTCCGCGGATCATGAACGGAGGCGCCACGAAAGCCAGCACCGACTGGTGGGCCTCGGCGTACTGACTGATCCGCTCAAGCAATCCGGGATTGAGGCGTGCAACCTCACTATCGATGACCACCAGCGCCCGGTTATGGACGTGGCCGCCCTGACGCATGACGTCTGCCAACACGGGATTATCCACAGCGAAGACGTCCCGGGTGAAGATGACCGGAAACGAGTAACTGACAGTGAATTTCTGCTGGATGACTTGCATGGACCGTTCCACTGCCTCA
>CAISDD010000266.1 GCA_903883985.1 uncultured Pseudomonadota bacterium
GCAGCGCCGGCTTCCGGCCGGCTGTTTTCAAAGACGCAGGCAAGGATGCCTGCGCTACAGGGACTCGCCAGTGCTTCTTCAACCTGCCTGGGGTGGGTTACATCACTACCCCGCGTGAACGGGCGCTGACCGCACTATGCCGTGACTTATTGAGAAGTTACTCATTTTGGTCACCTGGATAACCGTGCTGATGATGCCCGGTACGGTCATCGCCTGCTTCGGCGTCAGGAGTGGACACTGGGTTTGCCGCGCGGTTTCTGTCAGAAACGGCACAGGCCGCAGCGGTTGGCTTGTGGTGAAGTCGACAAAGCCTGCGATACTCGCCGGATGAAGCCCGCTGACTCCCCCCTTACCTGGCTGCGCACCAAACCAACATTGGCGGCGCTGTGCGAGGCCTATCCGGATATTTGGGAGGAGCTGGAGCGGGAATTGGGCGAGGCCTTGTCACAGCGCAACCATGCGCGTCTGCATGCCCTATTGCAGCCCACGCCGGAGGTGAGTGGGAAAAATCGCTCCCTCGCGCAGGCGCAATTCGTGCGCTCCGCCATCAAGCAGCGCATGACCGCGCTCGTCCTGGAAAGCCGCTCCCTGGCGCTGGCGACCGGGCAGGCCAGCGGCAAGGTGCGGTTCAATCTGTTCAACGGACTGGTGGCGCAAAGACTGCTGTTCCGGCGCGGCTTCGAGCGCAAGCCGGTTTCGCGGTTCTGGTTTCGACTGCTCTGGCCCCTGGTCTGGCAGAAACGTATTTTGATGCCGCTGGTGGAGCGCAAGGGTATCTACTGCTTCTATACGCGGGAGCTGGTGCTGCGCCTGGCAGAGTTGATCGGCGACCGGTCCGCCCTGGAAATTGCCGCGGGCGACGGTACCTTGTCGCGCTTCCTGCGCACTCATGGTGTCGAGATCGACGCGACCGACGACTACAGCTGGCCGGACCGGATCCGCTATCCCGCCGACGTGGGCCGTATGGATGCGCGCGCGGCCCTGCGCCAGTATGCACCCAGGGTGGTCATCTGCTCCTGGCCGCCGGCGCGCAATACCTTCGAGCGTGTGGTCTTCACCACGCCTAGCGTCGAACTGTACATCGTGATTGCCAGTCAACACCGCTTTGCCAGCGGCAACTGGCCGGACTACGAAAACCAGACGCGCTTTGTCCTGGAACCGAACGACGCCCTGGGCCGGCTGGTCCTGCCCCCAGAACTGGGCTCGGTGGTGCTGTTATTCACGCGACGGGTTCCGCCAGAGGATTCGGTCGTTCCATAGGCGCGGCAGCATGAACGGGCTGCTTCCCTCCAGGCCCGTTAGACTCGGGGTCCACTCCATTACGCCGCTGCCATGATCGATTCCATACGCCTTGCCAAACGTGTCGCCGAATTGCGCGCCTGTTCGCGCCGGGAGGCGGAGCAGATCATCACCGGGGGCTGGGTGCGGGTGAATGGGGTCGTGGTCGAGGAGCCGCAGTTCCGGGTTGCCGAGGAAACCATCGAGATCGATCCCCTGGCCCATCCCGAGCAGACCGAGCCGGTAACCCTTTTGCTGCACAAGCCGGTGGGCTACGAGATGGGGGTGCACGGCACCGGTCTGCCGGCGGCGCAATCGCTGGCGCCCGACACGCAGTGGCTGGAGGACGCCGATGGCATCCAGCCACTGAAGATGCATTTCACCCGTCTCACCGCCTGCGCCGCGCTGGAAGCGGCTGTCAGCGGCCTGGTGGTGTTTACTCAGGACTGGCGGGTCGCGCGCAAGCTGATCGAGGACGCGGCCACGGTTGAGCATGAGTTTGTGGTGGAGGTCGTGGGGGAGCTGGATCCGGCCGGCCTCAAACGGCTTAACCAGGGCATACGTTTCAATGGAAAAACGCCGCTGGCGGTCAAGGTGAGCTGGCAAAACGAGACCCGCTTGCGGGTGGCGTTGAAGGGCGCACAAGCCGGGCAGGTCGCGCATATGTGCGAGGCCGTGGGTTTGCAGGTGGGCTCGATCCGGCGCATACGCTTGGGCAGCATTCCCCTGGGGAAGCTGCCGCTGGGGCAGTGGCGCTACCTGCGCGCAGGCGAGCGCTTCTGAGCGCCCAGCAGGAAGTCCCACGGGAGACTCGGGTGGCTTTCCTGAAGTGCTGGAGCGGATTGCACCAAGGTTCTGGGCAGGATAGCGTATAAGAGTGCGAGGTGCTGCGCGCACCATCGGCCTCGCGATCCGCGGGGTTCATTCGCGTCTTAACCGTGGCCGGCCATGCTCGGAATCACCCAGAATTCCACCACACCCATCACCCCACCGGGTGGTCCCCTGGCAGTCGGATCTACGGAGATCGGGACTGCGGCCCAGGAAAAATCGTCCATGATGATCCGCTATAAAATCGCGGCTACGCTCCTAGGCGCAGCCCTATTGGTGGCGTTGGTGGTGGTGCTGTCCTTCTGGTCTTACGGGCAAGCCGAGTCCGCCGCCGAAGCACGCCGGCATACCACCATGGTATTGAGCAAGTCTGGCGCGCTACTCTCGGAATTGAGGGACGCAGAGTCGGGACAGCGCGGCTATGCCCTGACGGGTGACCCGCGCTTTCTGGAGCCTTATCTGGCCGTGCGCGACGGCATCGCTGGCCACCTCCAGGAATTGCGCCGACTTACCCGTATCCGCGCTGTCCAAAATCATCTGGACGCCATGGCGCCCATGGTGGCGGCCAGGATGGCGGAATTAGCCCAGGTCATCGAGATGCGCCAGCACCATGGAGTGGCCACGGCCCTCGCCCTGATCGGCAGTGGCAAGGGCAAAGGGTTGATGGATGCCATCCGCGTCGAGATGCGCGGCTTGACCCAAGTGGAAGAAGGCGCGCTGGCGCAGCACGAAGCCGAATTTACCTCGGATATGCACCGCCTGTTTGGCGTCCTCGTGGCCGTCAGCCTGTTTACGCTGCTGTTGGCCATTTCGTTCGTCTGGCTGATCTATCGAGCAAGCCAACAGCGCATCAAGAACGCCCTACACCTCGAAACCCGAAATCTGCTGGAGATCCAGGACGGGATGAATCGCCTGCTGCAACAAGCCAATATCACCTTGCAGGTCAGTGAGGAAAAACTCGCCGTGACGCTCGACTCGATCGGCGATGCGGTGATGGCCACGGATGCCGAGGCCAGGGTGACCCTGCTGAACCCGGTAGCGGAACAGCTCACTGGCTGGACCCAGGCGGAAGCCATGGGCCGCCCGGTGGCCGAAATTTTCCGCATCATCAACCAGGAAACCCGACTGGCCGCCACGATCCCGGTCATGGAAACCCTGGCCCAGGGTTCGATACAGGGCCTGGCCAACCACACCCTGCTGATTGCGCGTGACGGCAGCGAATCCGCCATCGCCGACAGTTGTGCGCCGATCCGTGACCGCGAGAGCCGTGTAGTTGGCTCCGTGTTGGTGTTCCGCAATGTCACGGAAGAGTACGCGGCACAGCAGGCCTTGCGCGACAGTTCCTCGCTGGTCCAGGCCATGCTCAATGCCGTGGTGGATGGCATCCTCACCGTACAGGAAAGCTGCGGCACCGTCGGAACCGTTAATCCGGCTACCGAGAAAATGTTCGGCTATACCGCCGCGGAGCTCACTGGGCAGGAGTTCGGCTTACTGATCCCGGAACTTCAGCAGGGTCTGGCGAGTACCGGCGAAGGCGGTGGTGAGGCTATGGGCCTCGTTCGTGAAGTCGTGGGGCGGCGCAAGGACGGCAGCGTTTTCCCGGTGGAGGTGGCGTCGAGCGAAATGTGGTTGGGGGGGCAGCGTTACTTTACCGTCGTACTGCGTGATTTCACGCCACGCAAGCAGGCGGAAGAGGCCCTGCTCAAGGCCGGTGCCTTGCAGAGCGCGATCTTCAACAGCGCCAATTTCTCCAGCATCGCTACCGACGCCAGGGGCGTCATCCAGATCTTCAACGTCGGCGCCGAACGCATGCTGGGCTACACGGCGACGGAGGTGATGAACAAGATCACCCCGGCTGACATCTCCGATCCGCAGGAAGTCATCGTCCGTGCCCAGACCTTGAGCGCCGAGCTCGGCACGCCGATCGCCCCTGGCTTCGAGGCCCTGGTGTTCAAGGCCTCGCGCGGTATCGAGGATATCTATGAGCTGACCTATATCCGCAAGGACGGCAGCCGCTTCCCCGCCGTTGTTTCCGTCACCGCCTTGCGCGATGCCCAGGACGCCATCATCGGTTACCTCTTGATCGGTACCGATAACACGGCTCGCAAGCAGGCCGAGGGTACGCTGCGGAAATCAACCGATCTGCTCAAATCCGTCCTGGAGAATGTACCCGCTCGCATCTTCTGGAAGGATCTCGATTTGCGCTACTTGGGCTGCAATAATCGATTTGCGACAGATGCGGGGTGCTCGAGTCCGGATGAACTGATAGGCAAATCGGATTTTGACATGGTGTGGAAAGATCATGCCAAGCTATATCAAGCAGACGATCTGGAGGTCATGGAGTCGGGTATCTCGAAAATGAACTACGAAGAGAAGCAGACGACACCGCAGGCCAAGACGATATGGCTACGCACCTCCAAGGTGCCCATGCGCGATGAAAATAACCGGACTTTCGGCGTGCTCGGCGTCTACGAAGAAATTACCAGTCTTAAGTTAGCTGAAGAGGAGTTGCTCAAGGCCGGCGCCCTCCAGAGCGCGATCTTCAACAGTGCGAATTTCTCCAGCATCGCTACCGACGCCAGGGGCGTCATCCAGATTTTCAACGTCGGCGCCGAGCGCATGCTGGGCTACACGGCGGCGGAGGTGATGAACAAGATCACCCCGGCCAACATCTCCGATCCCCAGGAAGTCATCGCCCGCGCCCAGGCCTTGAGCGCCGAGCTTGGCACGCCGATCACCCCGGGCTTCGAAGCCCTGGTGTTCAAGGCCTCGCGCGGCATCGAGGATATTTATGAGCTGACCTATATCCGCAAGGACGGCAGCCGCTTCCCCGCCGTGGTGTCGGTCACCGCTTTGCGTGATGCCCAGGACGCCATCATCGGTTACCTCTTGATCGGCACCGACAACACCGCTCGCAAGCAGGCCGAAGAGGCCCTGCTCAAGGCCGGTGCCTTGCAGAGCGCGATCTTCAACAGCGCCAATTTCTCTAGCATCGCCACTGACGCCAGGGGCGTCATCCAGATCTTCAACGTCGGCGCCGAGCGCATGCTGGGCTACACGGCGGCGGAGGTGATGAACAAGATCAC
>CAISDD010000267.1 GCA_903883985.1 uncultured Pseudomonadota bacterium
TAAGTAACCTGTCGAAACCAATTTGGCTTACCACCGGGCCCCTCACCCTGCCCTCTCCCGAAGAGGGTTCCACCCCCTTCCCCCTCCGGGGGAAGGGGGTGAGGGCCTGCGCCGGCAGCTTAATGAAGGCAAGTTACGCGACATTACTGATGTGCCGTGCTGATTTTTCGGGAAGTTCCTGACCAGCCTGCCAGGACTGGATATAGCCACGCGATTCCGCCAGGCCGGGCAGGTCAAGCAGCGCACAAAGGATGAAAGCCGTGCTCTCTGCCTCGACTTCCTGGAGGTGTCGCGGGAGTGCTTCGGTATCGAGGCATTCAGCTTGCTCTGTGTGGCCCAGCACGACATGGGCCAGCTCATGGAAACGGGTCTTGTGCTGCAAGGTGGCAAGCGGGTTGACCGCTATGGAGCAGGTTAGCGCGTAACCCTTGACGTTGCCATCCATCATGTCGAAGCGCTTTTCTTCGATGTGTAGGCTCTCCATCACCTGCTCGGCGTAGGTTTCGCCCTCGGTCTGGTCCAGGCTGAACCAGTTGCGGGTGAAGGTCTTTCCGTTCTTGGCGTCGCCCTCGGCCTTCTTGGCCTGGCATATACAGGGCCAGAGCCTTTTCGCCTCCCTTGACCTGCCGGCCCAGCTCCTGCCAGCGTGCAAAGCTTGCAATCGGTGCCAGTGGCATACCCCGTTCTTCAAGCTGGATGGCGGCCAGCAGTTGGTTGGAAAGGCTGTAGCGGTGGAACAGGTTGTAGGCGCGGCTGATAACGCCCGGCTCGGTCAGTGCCTTGTTGAGGAGTTCGTTGAAGTCGACGCTGCTATTTGGTGTGCCTTGCGGGTGGCCGGACGAAGGGACGCGTTCTTGATGGTGGTCTGGGTGGCCTGGATGCTGGACGTCTATTGCGGATGTCAGAGAGCTTCCGAATTTTCATGCCCGCGACCTTGGTGTGTGCGGCAAGTATCTCGACGAGGTCTTGTCTGGGAAGTCCAGTATCCACCAACCAGGCGTTGATTTTGTAGGCTTATTCCTGGAAGCTTTTGTGCCGTGGAGACTCCTAGCGACGATAGCGAACCAGCAGGTCGGCGAGGGTGGTTTTGCGTACGCTGGCGTAATTGACGAATAAGCCCTGACGATACTCACTTTCCAAGCGTTGCTTGATTTCCATGGGCCTCGGCTTCGCCGTGCGCTATCAGCACCTGGTTCTTGTGCGCCACGCTGCGCGCGCGACGTAGTAGTCGTCCAGGCAGTCAGCCGCGGTTTGAGCCCTTGCGACCGCAGTTCCTGGGCGTGGCGCTGGATAGTCTCTTCGGCGTTGTACGCGAAGGTCTTGGTGAGGTCGTCCCTGTTCTTGACCGTAACTTGAATTCGAGAACGGTTCTCGATGGATGCCATGACATGCTCCGTAATTGGGGAGCACCGTTAAGGCACTATTCGGGCATAGGCTGCGAAGTGGAAGGTGTTGCCACTAAACCACAGCCGAAGCAAAAACAGATCGTTCGTAACTTGCTGTTTTACATAAGAAAGATTGGTCGGGGTGAGAGGAGTCGAACCTCCGGCCTCCACGTCCCGAACGTGGCGCTCTACCAGGCTAAGCTACACCCCGAATTGGTCTGATCCCGAAACCGGGAGCAGAAAACAGCGGGTACTCGTGTTCGACTCGGGAAACGCTGTAACAAAAAACGATTAAAATTCGCGGCTGACCGCGAAGGCCGACAATTCTAGCAGAGCAGTCTTGTATTGGCTATCCGGAATTGCCATCAATGCGTTTATTGCCAGGGTGGCCTCGGCCTCGGCCTGTTGCCGGGCGTGATCGAGCGCGCCCGTGCTCTGTACGATGGCGAGGATTTCGTTAAATTGACTGGAGTCGCCTTGCAAGATGGCGTTGCGGATGATCTCGGCCTGCTCTTGCGTGCCATGCCTCATGGCGAACAGCAGGGGCAGGGTGGGTTTGCCCTCGGCCAGGTCGTCTCCGACGTTCTTGCCGATCACCTCGCTGGTGCCCGAGTAATCCAGGACATCGTCGATGATCTGGAAGGCGGTACCCAGGTGCATGCCGTAGTCCCCCAAAGCATCCTCCTGCTCGCGCGGTGCGTCCTGGACGATGGCCCCCAGGCGACCGGCTGCCTCGAACAGCTTCGCGGTCTTGTAACGGATGACGCGCAGATAAGCGGCTTCGTCGATGTCCGGATCGTTGCAGTTCATGAGCTGCAGCACCTCACCCTCGGCAATGACGTTGGTGGCGTCCGAGAGCACTTCCATGATGCGCATGCTGTGCAGTGAAACCATCATCTGGAAGGCGCGCGAGTAGAGAAAATCACCCACCAGCACGCTGGCGGCGTTGCCGAACAGTGCGTTGGCGGGATCTCGACCGCGCCGCAGGTTGGAAGCATCCACTACATCATCGTGCAGCAAGGTGGCGGTATGGATGAACTCCACCACGGCAGCGAGTTCATGATGCTGGTTCCCGGTATGGCCCATGGCTCGGGCGGAAAGCACCACCAGGGCCGGACGCAGCCGCTTACCACCGCTGTGGATGATGTATTCGGAGACTTGCCGCACCAACGCGACTTCGGAATGCAATCGCGTCCGGATGACCTGATCGACCTGTGCCATGTCGGCGGTCAGCAGCGTTTGCAACAGGGGGAAGGGCACGGTGTGGGCGAAGGGCGGAAGGTGGATGACAGTGTGTGTTTGGTGCTGCAGAGAGGAATCGAACCCCCGACCTACTGATTACGAATCAGTTGCTCTACCAACTGAGCTACTGCAGCTTTGAGCCGCCGATTATACATTCTTGGCGGCAATGCCAAAATCCCATGCGATGAATTTATTTACTCAAACAGGTAAGCCATGCGCAAGCCGCCCCAGTGACGGCCCTTCACGAAGATCGGCGCGGAGAGGTCCTTCATCAGTACATGCTTACCGCCACCCATGTCGCGGCGATAGGTCTGAAGCAGAAAGGGCTTCTCGTTGCGCCCGGCGGCCAGACCAGTGCGGTCATCGAAGATGCGCCGGTTACGGCAGTTGGCGGCATTCCACTCCGGGTTGCGCCCCTGCGGCTTGGAGAACTTCGAGTTGTGGGTGGGCAGGTAGCCGTTGCGATCCACTGCGGCGCAGAAAACTACGCTCGGAGAAAACTGGAGCATGGCTTCCTGGGTCGGTGGCAGCACCTGGTCGACGAAGCGCAGATAGCGGGTGCTGTGCTGCTCCGGGTTGCTGCCGGCGATAAGCTGGTAGTGGTCGTCGAAGAGGTCGGCCAGGCTGATCTGGCCCTCATCCACAGCGTCGTCGAATAGCTGACCGATCTCTTCGGCGGCTTGCACCACCGCGTCGATATAGGCCGAGTCATCGGTCTCCACTCCGCACCGCGTGGTGATCTCGATCAGGTTTTCGGAGAGGCCGAGCAGCGCATGTGCGCGCTTGCGTGACGCTTCCAGGGTGTCCGAAGCGGTTTTCACGTCCTTGTCCAGGATTTTGACGTCATTGAGCACGTTGCCGCAGGTGGCGAGATTGCCGTTGGCTTGGGTGGAAATGTGGTGGATCTTGTCCGCGACCGCGCCAAAGGCGCTGCGGAACGCGGCGATCGCCGCATCCACGGCGGCCTCGGCCCCGCCTTGTCGGCCGCCATGTTCCGCTTCGACTTCCTTGGCCAGTGCTTCTACGCGCTGGTCCAATTGCGCTACCGTGGTGGTAATCAGTTGGCTGGACGATTGCACGCGCTGCGCCAGGTCTTTCACCGCTTCGGCGACGACGCCGAAGCCCTTGCCGGCGTCGCCGGCGCGTATGGCTTCGACCGAGGCATTGAATGCGACGATACGGGTCTGGAAGGCGATCTGGCCGATGTCCTCTGCGGCGCGGGCCACCTGCTTCAGGGCGCCGCCCACGCTGGCGATGCCCAGTTCCACGCGCGCGACCGCGCTAGCCAGCATGCGCGTGTCGGAGAGCGCCGATTCGACGCTGCTGCGGGTCTCTCCGGCCAGCTTTTCGGCTTCCAGTGCCTCGTGGTGTATGGATTGGTTGGAGGAAACCATGCCACGCAGATCCTCGAACAGGCTGCTGAAGGCGGCTTCCTGGCGGCTGTTCACTGCACCCAGGTCATCCAGGGCGCCGGCGATATCGGCGGCTTCGCGCCCCAGGCCTCCCGCCTGGTGGGCAAATTCGGCTAGTGTGGCATCGACGTCGTTCATGGGCGTGGGGCAAGGAGAAAACACCCATATCGGCGCGGCACATTGAAACTTGAGGGCGCCTCGAAAACCCGTTGCGCTCGCGAAGGCGGGCACCCGTCGACCCGTCTGGGTTCTCACCTTCGAGGAAACGACGAATCAAGTGTTGTTCACTGGAGTGAAAAGCGGCGGGAGGCAGGCACCCGCAGGCACCCGCAGGCACCCGCAGGCACCCGCA
>CAISDD010000268.1 GCA_903883985.1 uncultured Pseudomonadota bacterium
ACCTTTTCATCACCGTTCTGGCCTACCAAATCGTCCAGGTGCTGCGCACGCAATGGAAGGAAGCGGGTATCCACGATTCCTGGAACGGCCTGCGGCAAATCCCTCGGAGTACAGCGCCGCATCACTGCCAGCATGCGACGCCGTGACGGGCGTGCAATCCATATCCGCAAAAGCACCGTTCCCGAGCCCGTGTTGATGGAACTCTACCAAGCATTGAAGATCACCCTAGCCCCAGGAGGCACCAAGAAACTGATCGTCTGACAGCTGCGCAAAACTGGGCACAAAAAACACCAGTACGCAGTAACATTATGATCGTTAAGTGAAAAATATGGCTCTTGTTAAACCCCGGTTACGACTCCGCTTGCCAGACAACTCTCCAGACGCACACTTGGGCGTGTTCAACTGAGGATTCAAGGACTAAGCTGTTGGCCGTGCCGGAGGGGCGGGCTTGTCCGCGCCTCCGTTGTATCGCGGGCAAGCTCGCTCCCACGAGGGTTACCTGGCTTCGCCCGAGTGGTGAATGCCAACGCTACTGCACCTGGTTTCATGCGACATCCTGTCCGTTACGAAGTGCTCGACCGAGGAATCCAGGATCATGGCCATGCAGGTATGCAGTTCAGCGCAGTTGATGTGCAGTTTTGGCTCGACGCCGAGCGCACTGATGGTTATTCCTGTCAATCTGGTCATGACCAGCAACCAGCCTGCCGCCAACATCATGGACAACAAACCCATGGTCAACATCATGCCCTTCGGCATGTGCACCAGCCTGGCCAATCCCGCTGTCGCCTCGGCAACCGCCGCAGCCAAGGGCAAACTCACCCCCATG
This sequence comes from uncultured Pseudomonadota bacterium, assembly GCA_903883985.1. Classification (GTDB taxonomy): domain Bacteria; phylum Pseudomonadota; class Gammaproteobacteria; order Burkholderiales; family Thiobacillaceae; genus PFJX01. The sequence goes on from CAISDD010000268.1 coordinate 827, forward strand.
CCTTGCATTCCGAACACGACCGCACCCTGGGCGCCAGGTGTGCAGGCCGTACTGATCGGCTATCAGCCCGCCGTGGACAACACCTGCAAGCTGATGTGCATGTGGGCCGGGGTGATCCAGGTCGTCATGCCAGGACAGATGACGCACATAGTGCCGTAAGCCGCCAGTTTCGGATTTCTGGCCCGTGCATACAGGGCGGGAACGGCCTCCCGGCGGCGGAACCTCCCGCAGGCTATCAATCGGCAGGGCCGGCTAGTTGGGTGATTGCACGCTGTCTAGCGGCAACTTGACGCCATCACCTTCGATGTTGTCGATGCCCGGCGGCACCACGCCGATCGTCGTCACCCAGCCGTCGCTGATCGCCGCACCCAGGTTATCCGTGCTGCTGAGGCTCTTCAAAATCTCCTCTTGCGCCGCAGCCAGGATCACGGCCCCCGTGGCCCCCCCCAGTGTCTGGGCGGACCCGTCGACCAGGCTGGAGCAGTTCCCAGAGAAACAACCGAGAGATTGTTGTGCGTTGGTTGCCCCGTCATAAAGTTTCCCTGCCGCCGATGTCTTCAATGCGCTGAAGGCCGATTGATCGGAAACGACGAACAGCGCGTGTCCTGCAGGGGTCACGGTCAGCGCGGTCGAAGTCGGCACCATGCCCAACTCGATCCCACCCGCAATGTTCGAATTCGCAAGCGCCAGGTTGGTCGTGGCGCCCACATTGGTGGCATTCAAATTCAGGCTGTCGCGAACATACAGCTCAGGGGTTCCCGCCGCGTCACCCTTCAAGATATCGCCGGAAACCGTGATATTGGCCGTAAGCACATGGATCGGTTTGATGGTCAGATCACCGCCCGTCTGGATCGCCAACCCGGTCAACACGCTCGCCCCTCCGATCACGCCGCCCAGCGTCGCGCTGCCCGCAGTGAGCGACAAGACGTGGGCGCCATTGATGGTGGAATTGAACGCCGCATTTCCCGTGATCGTCAAGCCAACATCGCTGCCCAGGGTAACCGCCCCCAACGAAGCCAACGCGGCCTTGATCTGGCCGGTTAACGTCGCCCCACTGTTGGCTGTCAATGCGCCGCTGATCTGCGCATTCGCCCCCCCGTTGAACGTACTCGTGCCGGTATCGGTCAGGTTCTCGATTGAAGTCCAACTCACCGTGCCGTTGCTACCCTTGTTCGCCGTCGTGGCGTTCAGCGTGTAAGTCTCCCCGGCACCCGTGATCGTGTCGCTGTTGCCACTGCCCGTCACCGTGGTGATGCCCGTCCAGCCCCCCATGACCCCAGTCGCGGAACCAGCCAATCCAATGTTTACCGCCTCCGTGTAGCCGCTGTAGTCCAGCTTGCCGCCCGCAGCACTGATCGTGCCCGTCACGCTGCCGTCGGTGGCTCCGTGCATGTTGAATGTGGCGGCACCCGTGTCGTGCAGGTTCTTGATGCCGGAGTAGCCGCCGGGCAGAAGCATCGAGACATTGCCGGCATTGCTGCCTGTAAGGTTGTAGGTCGCGCCACCAGAGGTGTTGATGCTGCCGGCGCTGTCGGCGACCACTTCCACCGAGGTCCAGGAAACAGCGCCGTTGTTGCCGGTGTTCGCTCCCGTCAGGTTGTAGGTCTGGCCGCTGCCGCTGAGTGTGTCGTTGTTGCCGCTGCCTGTCACCGTGGAGATGCCCGTCCAGCC
>CAISDD010000269.1 GCA_903883985.1 uncultured Pseudomonadota bacterium
AGGTGATGTTCGTGAAATTCGCCAGCGCCTATGTGGTCATGCCGGGCGGCTTCGGCACACTCGATGAGCTCATGGAAGCGCTGACCCTGGTGCAGACCGGCAAGACGCCGCGCATACCCATCATCCTGGTACAGTCGTCCTTCTGGGGCGGACTGGTGGACTGGTTTCGCAGCCACCTCGTGCGCGAGGGCATGATAAACCCCGCCGACATGGATCTGATCCAGGTGATCGACGAACCCGACCAGGTGGTCGCGGCCATCTTCAGTCATTACGAAACCCGTGGCTTCGAGCCCTCGCCGCAGGAACGGGAGATCCTGTTCAATCTGTGAGCCAGTGCCGGGGCGTGTAGAATTCGCGTATTCCTCGGGAGACATGATGCGTACCCCTGTCTTTCTACTCACCAGCTTACTTGCCCTCGCGGCTCATGCCGATGTGCCAAGGCTGCAACCCCTGCCTGATATTCCGCCGCCGCCGGGGGTGACCGACCCCGCGTTGGAGCCGCAGATCACCATCCGCCAGCAGGGCAGCGAGCGCGTGGAAGAATTCCGCATCAAGGGGCATCTCTACATGATTCGGATCACCCCGTCGCATGGCCATCCTTACTACCTGGTCGACCAGCGCGGTGATGGCGCGATGCACCGGTTAGACGATCTTTCCCCCAATTTCCAGGTGCCCATGTGGGTGATTTCGGAGTTTTGATCTACCTATTACGCGCCACAAGCAGCCCTACCCACGGCTTTCGATATATGGGTAGGGTGGATGCCTGAAGGGCGATCCGCCGCATCGATCGGCGGAACTGCTTCGGCCTACGACCTAGAGCCATGACTCCACTCGCTATTTCTCGCCCCCCCGCCTCCGCAGGTCTGTTCTGGGTCAAGGAGGGCTGGCGCATATTCAGGCTGGCCCCGGTCCCCTGGATGGGCATGACCGCGTTCGCTTTCATGGTGATCCTCGCCGTGAGTCTGATTCCCTGGATCGGCCAGTTCGTCATCGAACTGCTTTCCCCTTTCCTGGTAGTGGGCTACTTCTCCGCCAGTCGCGCGGCCGTGGCCGGAGAACCTGTCACCTTCTTACATCTGGGTGCCGGGGCGCGCCACAGTCGCGTAGCCCTGTTACGCATCGGCGGGTTCTACCTGGCCGGTTCCTTGCTCATCTTCGGCCTGATCCACCTGATCACCGGTAGCGATGTGCGCGCCCTGATGCAACAGGCTCAGGATCCCAGCAGCCTGTCTCCCGAGGCATTCAATCGCCTCGTTGGTTCCGCCTTGCCGGGCATGCTGCTTGCCATGGCCATGCTCACTCCATTGCTCATGGCCACCTGGTTCTCGCCCGGCCTGGCGCTGTTCGAGGACTTTCCCGCCGGGCGGGCGCTCTGGTGGAGCCTCTGGGCCTGCTGGGTGAATTGGCGCCCTATCCTCTATTACAGCCTGATCCTGGGCCTGCTGGGTGCGGTCGCCCTGGCCATCCCCTTCGGCTTGGGGCTGCTGGTGTTTCTGCCGCTGGCACTGATCTCCACCCATGTCGCCTACCGGATGATCTTTACACCCGAGCAGACACCGCAGGCGGAGTTGGCCGAGTTGCCATGAGGTTGCTGCTTCTTGCCTTTTTTCTGGCGAGCGGCTGCGCCCTGGCCGTCCTGCCGGTGAAATTCGGCGATGCGCTCGATGCGAAGTTTCATCACCCGCGCTGCCTGCGATGCCACCAGTTCAACAGCGCCAGGCACGAGGGCCGCGCCTTCAATTCGCATAGCGCCCGTTTCCTCTGCGACCGTTGCCACACGGCCAACATTACCGGCTTGCAGCGCGGAGAATGGATCGCGCCGCCGGAAACCCTGGATTGGACCGAGCTCAATGCCCGCGACACCTGCCGTTTGATCAAGCGCAACCTGGGTGGCGAGACGGTGTCTGAATACGTCCTGGTGGGAAACATGAGGTCGCATCTGCTGGGTGACGTCCGCGTCCGCTGGGCCCTGGACAACGGCATGACACCGGGCGCTTCCCTGCCGTTCCCGGCGGGGTCGCGGCCTTCGAAAAACAGGCGCAAGACTGGATCGAGGGCGGGATGCAGTGCGAATGAGGCAAGTGGGAAGGAAACCTGCTTGCCCCTTGCCCCTGTATTGAATGCCTGAACTCTCTCTCCTCGCTGCTTTTCTCACCGGTCTATTGGGTGGCGCGCATTGCGTCGGTATGTGCGGCGGCATCGTCGCGGCGATGTCGTTGCAGTCGGAGCGCAGGCAGCCGTTTCTGTTCCATCTGGCCTATAGCGGTGGGCGCATCGCCAGCTATGCGGCGGCGGGAGCCCTGGCTGGCCTGATTGGTTCGGCGGCGTTTCTCTCCGATACGCTCTATCCCCTGCAACAGGGGCTTTACCTCTTGGCGCAGTTTGTCCTGATCCTCCTGGGCCTGTATCTCGCGGGGCTGGATCGCAGCGTGTTGTTGCTGGAACGAATGGGTGGCGTGTTGTGGAGCAGGGTGCAGCCGTGGCTGGCGCGGGTGATGCCGATCCAAACCCTGGCTCAAGCCCTGGCTGCCGGCGCGCTCTGGGGTTGGTTGCCGTGCGGGCTGGTCTACAGCGTCCTGGTTTCCGCCTTGGCAGCGGGCGGGGCAGGGCGGGGTGCGCAACTTTTGCTGCTGTTCGGCCTGGGAACTCTGCCGAATCTGCTGCTCATGGGCTGGGCGGCGAATTCGCTGCGGCAACTGGTGCGCCGGGTTTGGGTGAAGCGGGTAGCTGGCCTGGGGGTGGCGTCGCTCGGTGCCTGGGGGCTGTTTCAGCTCTGGCGCTGAATGCTATGGTAGACGCAGGTTAAACTCGTTCCTTTGCCCTGAATCCAAATGAGCCAAATGAGCCAAATGAGCCCCCAGGAAATCGTACTGGAACTCGACAAGCATATCGTAGGCCAGGTCGCCGCCAAGCGCGCCTGTGCCATTGCGCTGCGTAACCGCTGGCGGCGCATGCAGGTCGAGGGTACGCTGCGCCAGGAAATTACGCCCAAGAACATCCTCATGATTGGCCCAACTGGGGTGGGCAAGACCGAGATCGCGCGGCGCCTGGCGCGGCTGTCCGGGGCACCGTTCATTAAGGTGGAGGCGACCAAGTTCACCGAAGTGGGCTATGTCGGCAAGGATGTCGACAGCATCATCCGCGATCTGGTCGAGATCGCGATCAAACAGACGCGCGAGGAAGCGACCCGCGAGGTGGCGGCGGCTGCCAGTATGGCTGCCGAGGAACGCATCCTCGACGCGCTCCTGCCCGGCGTGCGCGAGGACCGGGAGTTCGAAGTGGCCCCGGCCGGAACGAGCGATGGAGACAAACCGGCGCACTCGGCCACTCGGCAGAAATTCCGTAAGATGTTGCGCGAGGGGCACTTGAACGACAAGGAAATCGAGATCGACCTGGCCGCGCCCTCCTCGCACATGGAGATATTTGCGCCACCTGGTATGGAAGACCTCACCAGCCAGCTCCAGGGCATGTTCCAGAACCTGGGCAAGCACCGCACCCAGAAGAAGAAACTGAAGATAGTCGAAGCTCTCAAGCTTCTGGGCGAGGAGGAGGCCGGAAAACTGGTCAATGAGGAAGAACTGAAGCTGCTGGCGCTGCGCAACGTCGAGTCCAACGGTATCGTGTTCCTAGACGAAGTGGACAAGATCGCGGGGCGCGAAGCCCAAGGTGCGGACGTCTCGCGTCAGGGCGTGCAGCGCGACCTGCTGCCGTTGGTGGAAGGCTCGACCGTGTCTACCAAGTTCGGCATGGTTAGGACAGACCATATTCTGTTCATCGCCAGCGGCGCCTTCCATCTGGCGAAGCCGTCCGACCTGATTCCTGAATTGCAGGGCCGCTTCCCGATCCGGGTGGAACTGAAGTCTCTGACCGTGGCGGATTTCGAACGCATCCTGACCAGCACGGATGCCTGCCTCACCCGGCAATATCAGGCGCTGATGGAAACCGAAGGTGTGAAACTGGAATTCACCCCAGAGGCCGTGCGCCGCTTGGCAGAGATCGCCTGGAGCGTGAACGAGCGCACCGAGAACATCGGCGCGCGCCGCCTCTACACGGTGATGGAGCGCCTGCTCGACGAACTTTCCTTTGATGCCGACCGCCGCGGCGGTGAACTTATTTCGATCGACGCCACCTATGTTGATGCCCGACTGAAAGAACTGGCGGCAAGCGAGGATTTGGCGCGCTACGTGCTGTAGCCCCCTGTGTCTGGCGAGTTGTCTGGCAAGAGAGCGGAGTCGTTAGCGGCTCTGCCGCCTTACGAATCCGGCGTGCCCCTTGCGGGTGCAGCGGAGTCGTTGGCGGCTCTGCCGCCTTACGAATCCGGCGTGCCCCTTGCGGGTGCAGCGGAGTCGTTGGCG
>CAISDD010000270.1 GCA_903883985.1 uncultured Pseudomonadota bacterium
CGGGTTCGGACATGGCCTGGTCCCATGCTGCGTAGGGCGGATGAGCCGGCTGTTTTCAAAGACGCAGGCAAGGATGCCTGCGCTACAGGGAAGGCCAGTAGCCCACCCCCACCCGGTGCCAAGTCTGGTTACGCCGACATGAAGACGTCGGCTAACCCAGGCTACGGGTCTTGCCGACCGGGGGTCGGCTAGTCGTCCACGGACAGGCCGGCTGTGCTGTTGAAACCCGAATCCACATAGGTGATTTCGCCGGTGATGCCGGAAGCCAGATCGGACATCAGGAAGGCGGCGGCGTTGCCGACTTCCTCGATGCTGACGTTGCGGCGCAGCGGCGAATGCTGTTCGCCCCAGGCCAGGAGCTTGTTGAAGTCGGCGATGCCGGAAGCGGCCAGGGTCTTGATCGGGCCGGCGGACAGGCCATTCACGCGGGTGCCGCGAGGCCCCAGGCTGGCTGCCAGGTAATAGTTGCTAGATTCCAGGCTGGCCTTGGCCAGGCCCATGACGTTGTAATGCGGCACCGAGCGCACCGCGCCCAGATAAGTCATGGTCAGCAGGGCGCCGTTGCGGCCCTGCATCATGGGTTGGGCGGCCTTGGCCAGGGCGGTGAAAGAATAGCTGGAGATGTCGTGGGCGATGCGGAAATTCTCGCGGCTGACATTGTCGATGTAATTGCCGACCAGCGCGTCCTTGGGCACGAAGGCGATCGAGTGCACCACGCCATCGAGTCCATCCCAGCGCTTTCCCAGATTTTCGAACAGGGCACCAATTTCCTCGTCGCTGCCAACGTCGCAGGGGAAGAGCAAGACTTCTTCGCCAGAGAACTCCTGAACCAGCCCCAAGACTCGATCCCTGACCTTTTCGCCCTGGTAGGTGAAGGCCAGTTCCGCGCCTTCGCGGTGGCAGCATTTGGCCACGCCATAAGCGATGGAACGGTTGCTGATCAGACCGGTGATGAGAATTTTTTTGCCGGAGAGAAAGCCCATGTTGTGTTACTCGATATAAGAAACGGCGCGAATTATACCCGCGCCGCTGCATGGGTCGCTGCTCGGCGCTACCATCCCCCCTACGGAAATCTGGAGTGACGTCGTGAGCGCGAAAATTATCGCCGTGGTGAACCAGAAAGGCGGGGCCGGCAAGACCACCCTGGCCATGTTGTTGGCGGGCAGTCTCGGCGATGCCGGCCACGGCGTACTGCTGGCCGACGCCGATCCGCAAAACACCGCCGTGCATTGGGCCGGCATGGGGGGAGGCTTTCCCGCTGTGGTGGAGGATATGTCCGGCGAAGCAGGCAAGCTGCACAAGGCCTTGCGCGGGCGCCGTGCCGGCTATGACTTCATCGTCATCGACAGCCCGCCGGCCGCAGGGGCACCCGTGACGCTGAGCGCCCTGCGCATCGCCGATCTTGCCCTGGTGCCGGTGATTCCTTCGCCGCTGGATCTATGGGCTTCGGTTCGCATCCGCGAGGCCATACTCGCCGCTCGTGGCAAGAACCCCGGCTTACTGGCACGCCTGGTGGTCAATCAGATGCAACCCAATACCGTGCTGGCGCGCGAAGTGTTGGGCATGTTGCCGGAGTTCGGCATTCCGCTTCTGGCCGCCAGCTTGAAGAGCCGCACCGCCTACCGCCAGTGCGCAGCGCTGGGGACGACCATCGCCGCCTTGGGCACCCGTGCCGGCATGGCGATCCTGGAACTGGAGGCGCTGCGGCGCGAGGTGGAGGCTCTGCTAAGCGGGAACGAGGGGTGAAGAGACACCCTTATCACGCATCCATTCGCCGGCAAGCCGGCTCCCACAAGACACACGATATGCCTGCCATGGAAGTCCCGCCACGGCCACGCGCGCCGGGGTCAGCCGCGGGTGTTGGTGTTGCCTGGAAATTGCGAGAGATCCACACGCGCGGCCGGCTCCCAGCCGGGTTTGCGCTGCTCCGTGACAACGTTGGTGAAAATGCCGCCGCGCACGTAGAACTTCGCGGTCAGGCGCATGAAGCGCGGTTCGGCTGCGCGGATCAGATCGTCGAGGATGCGGTTGCTCACGTCTTCGTGGAAATGGCCTTCTTCGCGGAAGGACCAGATATAGAGTTTGAGGCTCTTCAACTCGACGCAGCGCAGATCGGGGATGTAGTCCAGGAACAGGGTGGCGAAGTCCGGCTGGCCGGTTTTCGGGCATAAGCAGGTGAACTCCGGGATTTCCATGTGGATGTGGTAATCGCGGTCAGGGTTCGGGTTGGCGAAGGTTTCCAGGGTTTTGGTGGCTTGAGTGGGCATGGGCAGGGTGAGAAAAAGTAGAATGCGGCGCGGATTATAGTCGCCCACTTACCCAGCTTCCGGTCACCCCTTTGCGCCTCAAACACATACACATTGCCGGCTTCAAGTCTTTCGTCGACCCGGTGACCATCCCCGCGGGCGCGCAG
>CAISDD010000271.1 GCA_903883985.1 uncultured Pseudomonadota bacterium
CTGACCAACGATCTCCTCCAATTCAAGCTGCGTGATTCCGCCTCCGACGTATTGCGCATCGGCGTCAACAGCACCTTCGGGTTTTTCGGCCTGCTCGACATCGCTTCCGAGATGAGGCTGGAGAAACACGGCCAGGACTTTGGTCAGACCCTGGGCCACTGGGGGGTCGGCAGCGGGCCCTATCTGGTCCTGCCCTTCTTCGGCCCCAGCAGTCTGCGCGACGGGGCCGGGCTCGTGGTAGATATGGGATACGTCGACCCGTTGCAGCGGGTCGACAGCATCGCGACGCGCAATCAGGCCGTGCTCTTACACACGGTCGTTCGGCGCGCCGACCTGCTCGCCACCAAGTCGGCGATCGATGCCGCCTCACTGGATGTCTACGAATTCACCCGCGACCTGTACCTCGAACACCGACGCGCCCAGGTGTACGGCGGCCCTCCCCCCGATCAAGAATGACGAGCCGGGATTTCGCCGAGGAAGAGGCAGAGGCCGAGGCAGAGGAAGGGGGTGTCTCCCCGCTTCCCGTTGGCGACAGGAACTACATGACGCCGGCCGGCCATACAAGGCTACAGGCAGAATTCATGCAGTTGGTGAAGACAGATCGCCCGCAGGTAGTCGGTGTGGTCTCCTGGGCTGCGGGTAACGGCGACCGTTCCGAGAATGGCGATTACCTCTACGGCAAGAAGCGCTTGCGCGAGATCGATCGGCGTCTGCGTTATCTCACCAGGAGACTGGAAAATGTCGTAGTGGTCGATCCCGCCGCGCAGGAAAACAGGGATTGTGTCTACTTCGGTGCCACCGTCAGCGTTACCGACCAGGGCGGCGAGACCTTCACCTACTGCATCGTCGGCCTCGATGAAGTGGATCCAGGACGCGGGCGCATTTCCTGGGTTTCCCCCCTGGCGCGCGCCCTGATCAAGGCCCGTCTGGGAGAGCGCGTGCGTTTTCTGTCCCCGGGTGGGCTGAGGGAGCTGGAAATCGTTGCCATCGAATACCAGGCACTGGACTGAGCGCGCTATGATGTTGTACGTTTAACGGAGTTGTCATGAACACCATCCATGTCCTGCTGGTTGACGATCATCCCCTGCTGCGGCTCGGGGTGCGTCGTTCCCTGGAAAGCGAGGAAAGCTTGTGCGTAGTCGGTGAATGCGCCGATCTCGCCTCGGTTCGAGCCTGGCTGGGCGGCGGCGGCAAGGCAGAAGTCGCGATTCTCGACCGCAGCCTGCCCGATGGCGATGGACTGGAAGTCGTGCCGCAACTGAAGGTTGCTGGCATGAAAGTCATCGTTCTGACCGTGGAGGATGCGGATGCCGAGATACGCGCGGCCATCGAGGCGGGTGTCGACGGCTACCTGCTCAAGTCTTCCGACACCGAACAGATCATCCATGCCATCGGCATGGTGTTGCAGGATGTCGGCGCCTTCCCGCCGCATGTGTTGCAGAAACTCACCCATGGCAGCGGCGAAGATCCTCTGGGCCGTCTCTCCGTGCGTGAACTGGAAATCGCCGAATACGTTGCCCAAGGCTATAGCAACAAGGTGATCGGCGCCAAGCTCAGGCTTTCCGACAACACCGTGCGCAACCATCTCGCCAATGTCATGCAGAAGCTGAATTTCCACAATCGTGTGCAGGTCGCCACTCTGGTGTTGCAGCACCTCAAGAAGCACAAGCGCGTCTGACACGATGGTTTAAGCAGTAGCAAGGTAGGGCGGAAAAGCGGTTTTTCGCGCCTTCCGCCGGATGGGACTACGGCACTGGCGGACGGCCTTGCCAACCCGTAGGGTGGATAAGCGATAGCGCATCCACCATCACCGCCGCCAAAAGTGGATGCGCTTTGCTTATCCA
>CAISDD010000272.1 GCA_903883985.1 uncultured Pseudomonadota bacterium
AAACCCGCCCCTACCAAAGCTTCCACCAGGACTTGGCCTGCACTGGGCCGTCACCCGTAGGGGCGGGTTTCAAACCCGCCCCAACCAAAGCTTCCACCAGGACTTGGCCTGCACTGGGCCGTCACCCGAGATAAAAACACTCTTGGGGAAATTCAGCTTGAGCACACGCAGCGTGTCGTCGCGCAAGTCGGCCAGGTTCAACTTGTCGTAGCTCCTGGCCATGGTCGCCAGGCCTGCTTCCAGAGCCGGCGCCTGGCGGTAGTTCTCCAGCGCGAACTTGACGCGATTGACTGCGGCCACGTAGGCGCCACGCTTGTAGTAGTAGCGCGCCACCTGCACCTCATGGGCGCCCAGGTTATCCACCAGATATTTCATGCGTCCCACGGCATCGGCCGCGTACCTGCTCTGCGGGAAGCGGGTGGATAGCTCCTTGAACGACTCGAAGGCTTCGCGCGCTGACTTGGGGTCGCGCTCGCTCATCTCCTGATCGGCCATCCTGGCAAAAAAGCCGCTGTCCTCCACGAAATTGGACAGGCCCTTGAGGTACAAGGCGTAGTCCACGTTGGGGTGGTTGGGATGCATCTTCATGAAGCGGTCGCAGGCCGCGATGGCGGAGGCCGGCTCGTTGTCCTTGTAGTAGGCGTAGGCCACTTCCAGCTGCGACTGCTGGGCATAGGCGCCATAAGGATAACGTGCTTCCAACTTCTCGAACGTCTTCACGGCTTCGGTGTAGTTACCATCGGCCAGTTTTTCCTTGGCGCTGTAGTACAGCTTGGCGGCCGACCAGTCCTTGGTCTCATCGATCTGTTCCGGCAGCAATCCGCAACCAGAGAAGAAACCAAACAGCAGAAGCAAAGTTAGAATGCGCAGCATCTCAATCCCCAATAAAGGCGCGCGGATTATACCCATGCCAGAAACCCGCCACCTCACCATCCCCACCGAACATGCCGGCCGTCGCCTCGACCAGAGCCTGGCCGAACTGTTGCCGGAATATTCTCGCAGCCGCATCCAGACCTGGATCGACGCGGGCCTGGTGCACATCGCCAACGCCGATGCCAGCCGCAAGCTCAAGGTCTGGGGCGGTGAAGCCGTGAGTGTGGAGCCGGACGTACACCCAGCAGAATTGCCACATCAAGCCGAGGACATCGCTCTCTCCATCGTCTTCGAGGACGAATCCATCCTGGTGCTCGACAAGCCCGCCGGCTTGGTCACCCACCCCGGCGCCGGCAACTGGGAGGGCACCCTGCTCAACGCCCTCCTCCACCATGTTCCGGGTGCGGCCACCCTGCCGCGAGCGGGCATCGTGCATCGCCTGGACAAGGACACCTCCGGACTCATGGTGGTCGCCAAGACACTGGAAGCCCAGACCCAACTGGTGCGCGACCTGCAGGCGCGCACGGTGAAACGGGTGTATTGGGCGGTGGCGCTGGGCCTCATCCAGCCGCCGGAGGGGTCCATCGAAGCCCCCATAGGCCGCCACCCGACGCAGCGGGTGCGCATGGCCGTGGTGGATAACGACCGCGGCAAGCCCGCCCTGACGCATTACAAGGTGCGGCGCCAGTTCGCCGATGTCGCCTGGGTGGAGTGCCGCCTGGCCACCGGCCGCACCCACCAGATCCGCGTGCATCTGGCCCACCTGGGCCACCCGCTGCTGGGGGACAGCCTGTACTCGGGACGTAGACGATCCGCCATCGCCTTTCCCCGCCAGGCGCTGCACGCCGTGCGCCTCGGGCTGGTGCACCCAAGTAGCGGCGCGGCCATGGAATGGGAAGCGCCACCGCCGCCCGATTTCGCCGGACTGCTGCTGCAACTGTCAAGCCTGTAGCGCCGGCATCGTTCCCGACACGACGAGACACCTCATGCCCCCAGACTGGATCAGCCCCGACTGGCCCGCACCCAGCAATGTGCACGCCTTCATGACCACCCGTTCCGGCGGTGTCAGCCTGGGTTCGTTCGCCAGCTTCAACCCCGCCGGCCATGTCGGCGATGCGGCGGACGCCGTGGCCGAGAATCGCCGCCGCTTGCGGCTGTTTCTGCCGGCGGAACCGCTCTGGCTGAATCAGGTGCATGGCTGCGCCGTGGCCTGCGAGTTGAGTGGTGGAAGTAGCGGCGACGTCCCCACCGCCGATGCCAGCGCCGCCTTCCTGTCCGGCGAGGTGCGTGCCGTGCTCACCGCCGATTGCCTGCCAGTGCTCTTTTGCGATGCCGCAGGCAGCCGGGTGGCCGCAGCCCACGCCGGCTGGCGCGGCCTGGCGGCGGGGGTGTTGGAAGAAACCGTGCGCGCCATGCGAGTACCTCCCACGCAGATACTGGCCTGGCTGGGTGCTGCCATCGGTCCGGCGGCCTTCGCGGTCGGCGACGAAGTGCGCGAAGCTTTCGTGGCTCGTGACCCAACCGCGGCAGCCGCATTCTTGCCGCATCCCGCGCCCGGCCAAGTCGTTCGCCAGGCCGCCCCAGGAACGACTTGCCCCCCTTGGGGGGCGGCTCGGACGCCTTTTCCGGGCAAGGGGCACAGCTACCTTGCCGACCTCTATGCCCTGGCGCGCAACCGACTGGCCGTGGCCGGTGTTACCCGAGTCTATGGTGGGGGGCTGTGCACATTCGGCGACCCGCGCTTCTTCTCCTACCGCCGCGAAGTCCGCACCGGTCGCATGGCCTGCGTGATCTGGCGGGATTGAGCGCTTGGCCCCCTAATCTTTCCCGAACAGATCCCGACTGTAGACTTTGTCCGCGACATCAAGCAGATCCTCGCTGATGCGGTTGGCAACGATAACGTCGGATAGCCTCTTGAACTCGGCCAGGTCGTTGATCACCCTGGAGTGGAAGAACTCCGCTTCCTTGAATACCGGTTCGTAGACGATGACCTCGATGCCCTTGGCCTTGATGCGCTTCATGATGCCCTGGATGGAGGACGCCCGGAAATTGTCCGAGCCGCTCTTCATAATCAAGCGGTGCACGCCGACGATGCGGGGTTTGCGCTTCAGTATGCTGTCGGCGACGAAGTCCTTGCGCGTGGTGTTGGAGTCGACGATGGCGCGCATCAGGTTCTGCGGCACGTCCTGGTAATTGGCGAGCAACTGCTTGGTGTCCTTGGGCAGACAGTAACCGCCATAGCCGAATGACGGGTTGTTGTAGTGGTCACCGATGCGCGGGTCGAGGCTGACGCCCTGGATGATCTGCCTGGTGTCCAGACCATGGGTGGCGGCGTAGGTATCCAGTTCGTTGAAATACGCCACGCGCATGGCCAGGTAGGTGTTCGAGAACAGCTTGACCGCCTCCGCCTCGGTGGCGTCGGTGAACAGCACCGGGATATCCTGCTTGATCGCGCCCTGCTGCAACAGGCCGGCGAAGGTCGCGGCCCGTTCGGAGCGCTCGCCGATGAGGATGCGCGAGGGATGGAGATTGTCGTATAAAGCGCGGCCTTCGCGCAGGAACTCCGGTGAAAATATCAGGTTTTTGCAGGAAAACTGTGCCTTCAGCTTCTCCGTATAGCCCACCGGGACGGTGGACTTGAGGATCATGACCGCCTGCGGGTTGATGGCCATGACATCCTGAATGACCGACTCGACCGAACGTGTGTTGAAGTAATTGGTATCGGGGTCGTAGTCGGTGGGCGTGGCGATGATGACGAAATCGGCACCTTCGTAAGCCTGGTATCGGTCGAGTGTGGCGCGAAAATTGAGCGGCCGGTTTTGCAGATAGTCCTCGAGCTCGACATCAACGATGGGAGAGACCTTGCGGTTCAACATCTCGATCTTCTCGGGGACGATGTCGAGTGCCACCACCTCGTTGTGCTGCGCCAGCAAGATGGCGTTGGAGAGACCGACGTAGCCGGTTCCGGCGATGGCGATTTTCATGCGTTACTCACTAGGGTGGAAGAGTATCCGGCGCGGGTGGCTGGCTCGCGCAACCGTATCACGAAACTCCGCTGTCATGGCCTGATGGCGGGAGCCGTGGCCTGAGGCGCTCAGTAGTTGGCGACCTTGCTGAGCACGCGATCAATCAGGTTGGCGTTGACCTTGCCGGCCAGGTGGGCGATGTCGGACGACGACAACTGCTTCAGCTTGTCGCCGATACGCACCTTTTTTTCGTCGCTCAGCAGGCTAACGGGAAGAACCGGCCACACCTTGGCACTCAGGCCAGCCATGCCTTCCACACCCAACGCGTTCAGGATAGACAGGATCGTGCCCGACTTCAAGGCGGATGCGACCGCTCGGATCTGGCCATGGCTCGCCCGGTTCATCACTTCGCCAATTTGCGCCTGACTCGCCTGCCGCAACACGGCGGTGATCTCGTCGACGCTCATCGGGCTGACGATGGCATGCACCTGGACGGGCGTGAGGTGTGCGACGATGTTACGGATCGCCGCCGGGCTGGCGTGATGCACCATATCCAGCGGACGCAGGACAGGACAGGCATGGGTGGTGTAACTGATCCGTCCGTAGCTGTCGATACAACTGACAGGTGCGGCGGCGGCGGCCTGCGCGAGCAGACAAGCCAACAAGGCAATACGGCGGCACATCGAAGTCTCCCGGGGCGCGTCAGTGTACACCCTGCCGCCCATTCCGGCGCGCCAGGCAGGTCCATTACATCGGCAAGACACCCGAGAGCCGCCATATCCAATATGCTATGCACTTTCCCGCCGTTCTCCCCCCATGGTCACGCCCAACTCTCTCATCCTCGCCACGGCGGACCAGCTCGCCCGTTTCGCGCCCTTCGACAGCATGGAGCGGGAACATTTGATCTGGCTGGCCTTGCGGCTCAGACTGGACTATTACGCCAGGGGAGAGGTCGTGCTCGGACCGGAGGCGGGGCCGGCCGAGATTTTTTACATCATCAAACAAGGAGCGATCCACGGCGAACAGGACGTGGCGCGCGCCCAGGACGCCAACGACTGGCTGGAACTGCATGAGGGCGAATGTTTCCCCCTGGGCGCCCTGCTCTCCCGACGCGCCGTCGCCAGCACCTATCGGGCCGGGCAGGACACCTTCTGCTTCGAACTGGCCGCCGCCGACTTCCGCGAACTGCTCAAACGCAGCGAGGCCTTTCACGACTTCTGTACGCGGCGCCTCGCCAACTTGCTGGAGCAGTCGAAGCAGGTCATCCAGGCCGAGTATGCCAAATCCAGCAGCGAGCAGCAGTCGATGTCCAGCACGCTAGCCTCGCTCATCCGTGGTGATCCCGTGACCTGCGCCCCGGAGACGCCGCTGCGCCAGGTTCTGGGGACCATGCACAGACTGGCCATCGGCTCCATGGTTGCTGTGGATGCGCACGGCAAGCCCCTGGGCATCTTCACTCTGCATGACCTCCTGCACCGAGTCGTGCTGGCCGGGATCAGCCTGGACGTGCCCTTTCATGCGGTGATGAGTCCGGACCCGGAGACGCTGCCGCCCCATGCGCTGGCGCACGATGCCGCCCTGACCATGGCCAGGCGCGGCTTCCGCCATATCCTGGTGGCGGAAAACGGCCGCCTCCAGGGGCTGATCTCGGAGAAGGATCTGTTCTCGCTGCAACGGGTAGGACTGCGCCAGATCAGCGGCGCCATCCGCGGCGCCGATCACCTGGACAAGCTTAAGCACTCCGCGAACGACATCCGCCAACTGGCGCACAACATGCTGGCCCAGGGGGTGGCGACCGAGCAGTTCACCCAGATCATCTCCACCCTCAACGATCTGCTCACCCGGCGCACCATCGAACTGGAATTGCGCGACGATCCGGCGGCAGTGCTGAGTTTCTGCTGGTTGGCCCTGGACGCCGAGGGACGCATGGAGCAGACATTGGGCAGCGATCAGCACAATGGCATCGTCTTCACCGCCCACGAAGACGAGGATGCGGAGGCGATCCGCGCCGTACTGTTGCCCTTCGCGAAACGCGTGAATCTGGCCCTGGCGCAATATGGTTTCCCGCTCAGCACCACCATGGCTTCCAACGCGCAGTGGTGCTTGTCGCTCCAGGAATGGAAACACACCTGCGCCGGCTGGATCGCCCGCGGCGACGCCCTGGATCAGGCCGCGATCTTCTTCGATCTCCGACCCGTTGCAGGCGCCGACTCCCTGGCCATGGATCTGCGCGCATGGCAAACCACCGCGATCTCACCACGTTTTCTAGGACAGATGGCGGCACACGCTCTACGCAACGCTCCCCCACACGGATCGGTCCTGGATTTCTTCGCTGGCAAGGGAGGTACGCTGGACATCGAATGCAATGGCAGCGCACTCTTCGTTGACGCTGCCCGCGTATTCAGCCTGGCCGCGGGCGGCGGACATACCACCCTGGAACGCCTGCGCGCGAGTTGCCAGGCGCTGGGCGTCAGTACCCAGGATGCGCAAGCCTGGTGCGATGCTTTTCTCTTCATCCAGCTTCTGCGCCTGCGCCTGCATCGGGAAGGTCATGGCGTCGATCCGGACAAACTTAACGGCCTGGACAAGCGCATCCTCAGGGAAGCCTTCCGCCAGGCGCGCAAACTGCAAGCCAGGCTGGCGCAGGTCGTTCGAGAATGAAATGGCTCCTGTCCCTGTTCGGCCGCAAGCCGGAACTGACGCGAGAACAGGCCGCGCGCTTGGCCGCCTGGCGAGCCTTGCCGCTCCCCGTGCTGGACACCGAATTCGCGGCGAGCCGCTACGTCGTGGTGGACGTGGAGACCAGCGGCCTGAACCTGGCTCGCGACCGGCTCATCGCCATCGGCGCGGTTGCCATCGCCGACGGCGAGATACGCCTGGCCGACAGCATGGAAATCGTCGTACAACAACAGCGCATCAGCGATCACGCCAACATCCTGATCCACGGCATCGGCGGCACCGCGCAAGCGGAGGGTGTACCGCCTGCCGAGGCCATGCTGGCCTTCCTGGAGTACCTGGGGCGATCCCCGTTGATCGCCTTCCACGTCACTTTCGACAAGACCATGATAGACCGCGCCCTCAAGACCGGGCTGGGCCTCGCATTCAAACACCCCTGGAGCGATCTGGCCTACGTCGCTCCCGCCCTCTATCCCGAACTGGCAAGCGCCAACCGCTCTCTCGACGACTGGATGGGGCGCTTCGGCATCAGCAATTACGCCCGCCACAGCGCCCTGGCCGATGCCTTGTCCACGGCGGAGCTGATGCTGGCACTTCGGGAACGGATGCGCACCCGGCATGTCGGTAATTTCAGAAACCTGGTCCACCTGGAAAAAGCTCAGCGCATGACCATCTGGGCCGGCTGAATCAGGCGATAAAATCCCCTTCTCCGCCTCCCCCTCCCCACCGCCCACCCTCATGAAAGAAATCCTGGTCCTCTATTACAGCCTGCACGGCTCGGTAAAGCAGTTGGCGCAGCATCTGGCGCATGGCGTTGAGTCTGTGCCCGGCATGCAGGCACGGGTGCGCACCGTGCCCAGGCTGATGACCGAACGCGACGCGCCGGCCAGACAGGTGCCGGATGCAGGCGCGCCCTTCGCGAGCCACGCGGATATGCAGGAGTGCGTCGCCTTGGCGCTGGGCTCCCCTACCCGATTCGGTAACATGGCGGCGACCATGAAACATTTCCTGGATGGCACCTCCGGCCTGTGGCTGAACGGCGATCTGGTCGACAAACCGGCCTGCGTGTTCACCTCGAGCGCGAGCCTGCACGGCGGCCAGGAAAGCACACTCCTATCCATGATGCTGCCTTTGCTGCACCACGGCATGATCGTGGTTGGCCTGCCCTACGCCAACCCCGAGTTGAGTCAAACCCGTTCCGGCGGCACGCCTTATGGCGCCAGCCATTGGGCCGGGCCGGACGGGCGCGAACCGATCACCGAAGAGGAGCGCAAGCTGGCCTTCGCTCTGGGTAAACGCCTGGCGGGAATCGCCAGCCTGTTGAACGTCGTGCAGCCACGCACGATGCCCCTCTCCAGCGAACCGCCGCCCGCCGCACCCAGCACCCCGCTCCCGCCGGAAGTGGAACTGGGTGTGAGGGTAGGCGGGAGTGATGGATTGTCAGCATGAGCGAGCTTGGCAAGAACCAGGGCGATGCAGCCCGCCACTTCGTGCGCGGCCAGCACAGCGGCGTGCTGTCCACGCTGTCGAAGCGGCTGGACGGTTATCCCTTCGGCTCGGTCGCCCCCTTCATCCTGGATCATTCCGGTTGCCCGGTGATCCTGATCTCCGACATCGCCGAGCACACCAGGAATATCGCCGCAGACCCGCGCGTCTCCCTGATCGTGCAGCCTTACAACCCGGACATGCAGGTGGCGGGCAGGGTGACGATCATCGGCCAGGCACTACGCCTGGCGGACAAGGAACCCTTGGGCCCACGCTATCTGCGCTTCCATCCGCAAGCGAAGAACTATTTCGCGATGCACGACTTTCAGTTTTATCGCATCGAACCCGTACGCATCCGTTACATCGGCGGCTTCGGCCGGATTCACTGGGTAGATCCAGCCGCCTACCTCTGCGCCTGCGGCCCGCTCGCCCCGCAGGAGAGCGACATCATTGCGCACATGAACCAGGATCATGGCGACAAGCTCATCGCCTACTGCCGCCATGTGCATGGTGTGGAAACGGCAACCGCGACCCTGCTGGGCATTGATCCGGACGGCTTCGATGTGGGCACGGATACAAACGTCTTGCGCTTCGCATTCGATGCCCCGGTGTATGACGCTGGTGCTGCGCGCCAGGCGCTGGAGGCTCTGGCGCAGGCCGCACGCGTCACCCACCCATGAGCGCCACCTTGCTGCGTAACCTGGCGTCCGCCAGCCTGATCGCGCTGATTGCGCTGTGCGTGGCCTGGGAACTCTGGCTGGCCCCCTTGCGTCCGGGTGGCTCCTGGCTGGTATTGAAGGTGTTGCCACTCTTGCTTCCACTGTTCGGCATCCTCCATGGCCGCGTCTACACGTACCGATGGTCCACCTTACTGATTTGGCTTTACTTTACCGAGGGCACGGTGCGCGCCTGGTCAGATCGTAGCAATTCCGCAACATTGGCGGCTCTGGAAATCGCGCTGTCCTTACTGTTTTTTGCCACCGCAGCCTGGTACACCCGCAAGATTCCACGTAGTTGACCCCGCTTGGGGGGGTTCGTAGTCCGCGTTGTAGAGAATTGACGACATTGCCATCCGCTTATAGACTCCCCTCTCCCTCCATAAGGAAGCTCCCATGTCCAGTATGAATACCGTGTACTTCAAATATCTGCCCATGTCCACCCGTGTGCTCTTCAGTTGCGTGCTGCTAGTGTTTGGGCTGGCCTACAGTATGGCCATGATTCAGGTGTGGGTGACCCACGTCGGCCTGGACGGCAAGAGCTACCTCACCGCCAAGGATTTGATGATTTCTTATGGTGGAAACAAGGAAGGCACCAAGATGGAAACCGCCCTGAAGGGCCCCATGTCTGCGATGCTGGACGACGCGGGCAAGAAGGTGGTTGCCACTTGGCTGCACAAGGGCGCCCCCCAGGACGAGTTCGATAAGAACATCAACCCCATCGTGCAGGAACATTGCGTGGTCTGCCACAACAAGGCGGCCAACCCCAACTTGCCCGATTACACCACGTGGGAAGGCGTTCATAAAGTCGCCCTGACCGACACGGGCATGACGGTGCCGACCCTGGTGCGAGTCTCCCACATCCACTTGTTCTCGATCACCTTCATCTTCTTCATCGTCGGCTTCATTTTCACCCACGCCTATATTCGGCCCACATGGTTTAAGTGCGTGGTCGTCGCCACTCCCTTCCTGTCCCTGATCATCGACGTAGCCTCTTGGTACCTGACAAAAATGTGGGAAGGCTTTGCTTGGGTGGTTCTCATCTCCGGCACCCTCATGGGCACCTCGTTCGCCATCATGTGGCTAATCTCCATGTATCAGATGTGGCTGGGCAAAGTGCCCGCAGCCATTGGCGAGGACGGAAAGGTACCCTGTATCAAATAATCATCCTTGAATAGGTCTGTGTTCGGCGACGAAGTGCTCATTCCAACGAATCACCTCGTCGTCCC
>CAISDD010000273.1 GCA_903883985.1 uncultured Pseudomonadota bacterium
CAAGCGGTCTCATGAGGCTCCTCGCCCTCCTTCAGCCGCTGATTCATCCACGCCACTTCGTCGGGATGACGGTTGATCTTCCATTCATGTTTCTCGGCTGGTTTCGCGTTGTAGGCCATGCCGGAGAAGATGAAGTCATATACTTTGCCCGTTTCATACCAGGTCCGATTGATCAGGTACTGCGTATCGAAGAACGTCACTTCGCCTTCGCCCCAGCTGGCGGTGATCTGCGCTTCCAATCCGCCATCCCAGACACTGACCTCGCGCAAGGTCAGGGTATGCTGGCTGCCAGTCGCGAAGAAGGGAAAGAGGCTGACGATCATGTTTGCCTCTTTTTCGACACGAAGAATCAGCGCCATACCCTGCACACGCAGTGGCCAAACCAGCTGGAACCCTTTCGGCCAGTCGTCCGGCATCGATTGGGCCGGTTTGCGATTTTCGCCATACCCCGTTTGCACCAGCGCGTTCGGCACAATTTCCGGCAGGCGACCCATCAAATCCTTCGAGTCCTCAACAAATGGATCCCAGTGCGAGCCCAGATAATGTTGAGCGTCCTCCCCTTCGGGGACGAAAGTCGATGCCGGCCAGGGAAGTGTTTCGCGTAAAGGTTCCTGCGGTTCAACGACAGCGGGTGCTTCCTTTTCAAGCGATTCGCGGCGAATCAACGCTTCGCCTTCATCATCAAACGTAATACCAAGATAATCTGTGCCGACATAGGTGACAGTTCCCGATCCATGCAGCCCATGCTCAATACGGCTGCCGACCACCAAATTATGCGTATCCATGCTTGCCCCTGAAAACGTCGTCGTACGACCCCTTCATGCACACCACTTGCTTCATGGTGTGCAGCGTATCTGTGAGAACTTTCTGGGTTTCCATCACCGCATCGGTATCGTTCTATTCACCAGTACGATCATTGTCGCGGAGCAGGTGGCTCAAATACTGCGCCTCATGAGTTGATCAAATAACAGCTGCGGTACATCCCGGTCATGGCTGACACCTCCTCGGCCACGGCCTGCCGCAGTGACTCCGGCGCTTCGACCTCCACCTGCCGGCCGTGGCGCAGGATGTCCATCAGCAGTTCCCGTGCGTCGGCATAGGGCACGCGCAGGCGGTAACTGCCGTCCGGGAGCACTTCGGTCTGCTGTTCCTTGTGCCAGCGTTCAGCTTGCACCCACCGGGCACGCTCGGGCGAGAAGCGCAGGGTCGCCCAGGACTTGGGCTGGCCGGCGAAAATGCCGTAGGCTGACGCGAAATGGGTATCCAGCTTGGCCGCCGCCACGTTGCGTGCGCTCTCGCGTAGCACCTTCACCCGCTGAATCGTATCCACCGAAAAACTGCGCAGTGCCTTGCGCCAATGGCACCAGGCGTCGAGATACCAATTGTCCCGGTAATGGACGAGGCGCTGCGGTGAGATCGTGCGGGTATTGGTTTCGTCTCGTCCCCGGTTCCAGGCATCGATCTCGATGCGCCTACGTTCCAGCAAGGCAATGGTGATGTCCGTAAAGAACCGTGGCTCCACGCTGCGCTTGGCCATCGACAACAATCGCACCCGCTGGGTGATTTCCGACACAGAGTGGCCCGACGCCTCCAGCAGCGCCGCCAATCGGGCCTGCAAGGGGGCAACATGGGAGGCCAGAATACCGGGCTCAATGTCACCAAGCAGCTTGTGCGCAGCCAAGAGTGCGTACAGTTCGCCCGCAGAGAACCACAACCCTGGCAACTCGTAGGCTGGGCCCGTCGCATGGATGTTTTCGAAGCAGTAACCACCAGCATCCCGGTCCCATACAATAGGGGCGTGAAGCCTGTCACGCATGTATTCCATGTCGCGCTTGAACGTGGCCCGAGAGACATCCAGTTCTTCGAGAAACACCTCGATCGGCACCACACGGCGCTCGTGCAGCATCTGATCGATCTTGTAGAAGCGCTCGGTTCGATTCATGGGATGTCCTGCTGGATACAGGGTGGTTGTAGCTCATATTCTGAGCCACGTTGGTGAGAGAATGCCATGCAGGCATCAAATAACAGTGGATGGTCTTTTTTGTCAGATCAAACGGTAACGCTCAACCAGCTTGAGTCCCATCTCTGGGAGTCCGCCAACATCCTGCGCGGCCCGGTGGATGCGGCTGACTTCAAGACCTACATCTTCCCGCTGCTATTTTTCAAACGCATCTGCGATGCCTGGGACGAGGAATACGACGACATCGTCGACGAGACCGGCGATGAAGCGCTGGCCTGGTTTCCCGAGTCACACCGCTTCCAGATCCCGAACGACTGCCACTGGAACGATGTGCGCGCCGTCGCCACCAATGTCGGCAACCCCCTGCAACGCGCCATGCGCGAGATCGAGAAGGCCAACCCGGACACTCTGTATGGCGTGTTCGGCGATGCCCAGTGGACCAACAAGGATCGCCTCTCCGATGCCTTACTTAAGGATTTGATCGAGCATTTTTCGCGAGTGTCGTTCGGCAATCGCAACATCACATCCGACCTACTCGGCGATGCCTACGAATACCTGATCAAGAAATTCGCCGACGCCACCAACAAAAAAGCAGGCGAGTTCTATACCCCGCGCAGCGTGGTGCGGCTGATGATCGAAATGCTCGATCCCCGCGAAGGCGAAACCATCTACGACCCGGCCTGCGGTACCGGCGGCATGCTGCTCGCCGCCGTCCAGCACGTGAAGGAACAACACGGTGACGTGAAGCGCCTGTGGGGCAAGCTCTTCGGCCAGGAGAAGAACCTCACCACCTCGTCCATTGCCCGCATGAACCTGTTCCTGCACGGCATCGAGGACTTCCAGATCGTGCGCGGCGACACCCTGCGCAACCCGGCTTTCTTCGACGGC
>CAISDD010000274.1 GCA_903883985.1 uncultured Pseudomonadota bacterium
ATGACCAACATCAATAACCCATTGATTTATATGGTCGCCGCTTGGACATACCGTCATCGCCATGGCGTCTGTAACTCATTGATTCGTCAGGGCTTGGAAAGATGTGTGTAACGAAATGGCTATAACGAGGCAAGGGCGACCTGAGGATAACCATCCCATGTCCGACCACGGAAAATGCGGCCGTTGGCCTTTTTGTGACGCTTGACGCCGTCGGCCCCCCAGCCACCCCATTGCTTGAAGAAAAAGGCAGCGCCGGCCTCATCAGCCTGATGCTTAACGTTCTCCACCCACTCCGGTTTCATTGGTCGTGCTTTCGGTCCAGACTCACCGCCCACAATCACCCAGTGAATGCCGGTGATATCTATCTCGCCAACGTCCTCCAACAGCGGCTCGACTGACAGGAATCGGATATGAGCATCCACCTGGCGCAGGAACTCGATGCGTGGCACACCGTATTGGCGATCCTCGACCGATACGCCGAGCCAGACATTTTTAGGGCAGCCGCGATTCTTGAAATACTCCGGTAAGCGTTCGGCGCGCTTGGTCAGGATTTGATAGGTGTGCTGCGGCGTCTGCCGGACCACCGAGAAGACCTGGTCGAGAAACTGATCCGGGATGTCCTCGTGAAATAGATCGCTCATCGAATTGACGAAATAGACCGTCGGCTTCTTGCGCCGTAATGGCTGCGCAAGCCGTTCAGGCAGTATCGCCAGCTTGAAACCGTTCTGATAGCCCGGAGCACCCATGGCATGAAGCCGCCCAGCCATCGCTTCGGCATAGCAATGCTTGCAGCCAGGGGAAATCTTGGTGCAACCCGTTGTCGGGTTCCACGTCTGTTCGGTCCATTCGATGCGAGATTGGGTCGTCATTTCACGCTCCATCCTAGTTGATGTTGTGGCTCATATCGTGAGCCATTTCTAACCGACAGCCAGTCCATCAATGAGCTTGGACAGCGCCACACGCAAAGGTGCCTGATCGGCACCCCCGAGCTGAGTGCGCACCTTATTTGCCAACTCGTCGACAGACGGTTCTCGTTCCTCATCGCCCCAATGCACGAGACGCATACAACGTTCAATTACCTCGACCTTGGGATTGGCCCCACCCTTTTCGTATCGGCAAAGCATTGACTGCGAAACCCCCAGTTCCTGGGCGAAATCGGCCTGGCTGCGCTGGTTTCGAGCTGCCCTAATCAGGCTTGGAATGCTTGTAATGGCCATGTTCAAAATGAAGAAAGGATGCATGGCAAGCATTATATAGAATTTGTAATGCATCTAGTGCATTACTGCCCCAGCAATCGTTGGTTGTTCGCCTGCTCCCGGTACCACCGCTGAAACTCCACCACCATCAGCGTCGTCCGCGCCGCATCCTCGGCTAGTTGCTCACAGGCGGTGGAATCGTCGGGGTGGCCGGCAGCAGGTACAGGGTCGGTGGGGGCTGCATCAGTTCGGGCGGCAGCGGCGGAAACTTTGGGCACGGCGCTGGCACCACCTGGGATGGTGATGCGCACGCGGACAGGAACACGGGCAAGCAAATGCCCACGATCGGCAGCCAACGCCGTCTTGGTGCTCTGGTACTCATTCGATATCTCCTGATTGATGGTGGATTGGTGAGTGGTTACGGTGGCGACCCGTTCGGCCTGCATGGCCACCGCCTGCGCAGTGGTCACTTTTTCTGCATCCCACCTTGCCGTGACGCGACGTTCTCCGTATTCGCAGCCACCGACGAACAACACGAATGCCAGCACACCGGCTCCGATCAGCCGCCAGGGCATGGCGGCCAGAAGGTTGAGGATCGGCAGCATCAGGCCACCCCATCCAGATCAGCTAGCCGATGCTGGCGGATGATCGAGATGACCTTGGCCGCGTAGCCCGGATCGGTGGCATAACCCGCCTGCGCCACGGCGGTGGCGAACGCCTCCCCGGTGGTGCACTCGAAGCACGGCACGTAGCGCCGGTTCTGGTGCAGGAACGCGGCGTGGTCATCCATGCAGTCCTGCCAGTCGGCATACTTGCGCCAGCGCGCCGGCACCATCACCCAGGTACCGTGCAGGAACTCACGTGTGTTCAGGGTCAGCACGTCACCTTGCCAACTCGGGTCGGCCTTCACCCCGAACAGGTTCTTGCCCTCCTGGGCAAGTTGCGACGCGCCCCAACCGGATTCCAGGGCGGCTTCCGCCACCGTGAAGCTGGCCGGCACACCGGAGTCCTTCGCGGACGCCTGCGCCGCCGGTCCGATCAGATCGATAAAGGCTTGAGCATCCATCACAGCACCTCCTTCACTTCGCGGGCCACCTCATCGATCCCGGCATCGCGGTTCTTCTCGATGAAGTTGAAGACCCAGCGCACGATGGCCCACCCCGGCAGGCCGCAGCCGAAGATCAGTCCGCCGATGGCGGCCATGCCCACCACCGAATGCACCCAGCCCTGCAACCCGAAATACTCGACAGCGATGGCCCCGCCGCCGATGCCGGTGACCACGGTGCTGACCACCCCCACCGCCCACTCCCGATGCGACCGGGGTGGTGTCATCAACATCACCACGATGGTGGCGAGCAAGGCCCCGCCTGCCGCTGCTCCTCCAGCCGCCTTGAAGGCGGCGGCCCCTGCGACTCCACTGCTGGTTGGTTCTGGCATTTCAGTTCTCCAAAGTAAAAGACCGCCGCAGGCAGCACCCGGGGCGGTCGGTGGTAAAACTTGGTTGGCTAAGCGGATACGGCCTCGGCGCGCGGATGGGCGGTCTGATGGGCTTCTGCGATCAGGCCGAAGATGTCCCGGCGCGACTCGCGTTGCGGACCGTCGATGTAAAACGGCATGGTTCCCGTCAGATGCTCGATCGCCGCCGCGAAGAACGGCAGATGGTCGGCGAAGGCGTTGTTGCAGGCCGCCGCCCACAGCACACCGTCCAGGAACATGCACGCACCCCGGCACGATTGCAGGACGGGGCA
Organism: uncultured Pseudomonadota bacterium; assembly: GCA_903883985.1. GTDB lineage: Bacteria > Pseudomonadota > Gammaproteobacteria > Burkholderiales > Thiobacillaceae > PFJX01. The sequence goes on from CAISDD010000274.1 coordinate 2,945, forward strand.
GTTCACGCACTCCCCGCGATGAGACTAGTGGGTCGCCGTGTCGAGGCGGACACCATCCAGGTTCGCCACGTGGCCGATGCGATGCGGCCTGCCATTGGGCGCAATCGACCGGCTGGACGCGTTCTGGCAGGTGAGTACATGGCCATCCAGATCCACCGCGAGGGTGTCGCTCCGGTCCATGCCGCACTTCTGCCCCAGCCGCGCCGCTGGACGCTGGCGTGCAATGCCATCGATGATGCCGGCCAGACGCTGCGGCACGAGTGCAAAGTTAGGTACGCGGCCATGGCGCAGGTCGGCGAAGGACTCGCGTCGGAAGGCGAGCGACTCGGCATCGCTCAGGAAGGAATGGCTCAGGCCGCCCGCATCGTAGGGATCGATAAAACTGCCCTCGCCGATCGCCACCGTGGGATCGCCGGTCAGGTTCACGAAGAAACGGTTGATGGCCGCCCGGCTCCGATTGCCTCGGTGAAGCATCACGTTGAACGAGAAACGACCTTTCGGATGCAGGCGCCGGTACAGGTCACGGATCGCATCGAGGTTTTCGGGGACGGCCAGCGGGTCAGGGCCGCGCGAGGACTGCCCCGGCCCATCGTGGGATACCCCGACATGGAAGCCGAGGTCGTCGAGCCAGGCGTTGATCTCACGGTCCAGCAGGCTGCCATTGGTGATCAGGCTGAACAACGCCTTCGGGTAACGCGCACGCAGCGCCTCGGCCAGGGGCACCAGCGTCTTGCGGTAGACCAGCGGCTCGCCACCCCAGAACTCGATCCGGCAGCCGGTGCCGTCACCCTGTGCGCCGCCATCGAACCAGCCAGGCAGTCCGGCCAGTAAGCGTTCGACATCCGCGCCACGCGCCGCCCGCGCCCCCTCGGCCTGGCCGCGCTGGTTACAGTAGCTGCAGGCATGATTGCAGCCGAGGCCGAGCTGGATTTTGAGGGTAAGGGGGGTGGACTTGATGCCGGGCGCGTTCCTGGACACCGGATGGATCGGGTCGCCGGGTGGCGCCGAGCCGACCGGCGGCAAGACCGGCGTACCGTCCTCGCCCAGCAGTTCGCTGGTCAGGTTGTCATAAAAAAACCGGGCACGCAGCCCGGTTTCCGGATTCTCGCAATAGAGCGTGAAGATCGGCATCGTCATTTCCTCCCGTGCGCCGGACGAAGGTCCATCTCGAAATGGATCTCCACACCGGGCCGGCTTCCCCGATAGGGATGGATGTAGTGGGTGACATAGCTCGGGAACAGGGCCAGGGCGCCGACTCGGGGCTCGATCATCTGGCTGCGCAGTGGCTCCCAGGGCAGATACTTGAAACCCCAGGGACCGGACGGATTCACCAGGGTGACCAGGCCGTTGTAGTCCCAATGTTCGGGATCGGGCACGGCCGTGTAGTCGAGCCAGAGGATCGCGGACAGATCGTTGTGCTCGACATGGGGCGGCATGTGGGTGCCGTTCCAGAGCACCAGTTCCCGGCCCACCATGTGGGCCACCTCGCAGCCGAACCCGCTTTGCACCTTGTCGCGCACCAGATCGAATAGGGGTGCGAAGACCTCAGGCATCAGTTCGTCCAGGCTGGTCGGATCGGGACGCCGGTAAGGCAGTCGATAGGGATGCAGACGGTGGTGCACCGCCAGGGCCACCTGGGTCAGACGCTGGCATTCGGCGACCGGCAGGACGTCCTCGCATACCATGGCGCGCACCGGGAAGAGATCCATCACGCGGTCCTGGGCCATCACGCCACCCCAACGACCAGATCAGCGACGCCGGGATAGAACTTGAACCCCGCCTTCACCCGCAGCGAATCGCCCGCCGCCAGGCCCGGCGCGGAACAGGTCAGCGTGCAGGCGCCGCTGGCATCGGTCAGGCCGCGCGCCTTGCTGACCGACCCGGACACCGCCTCGAAGTAGACCTCGACCCGGGCCCTCTGGATCGGGCTGCCGCCGGCATCCACCAGCTGAGCGGTGACCGAAGCAGATTGTCCCGCTGCCAGCGTGGCCGGACCGGCGAGACGAATGGACGGCAACATCGCCGGCCAGATGTCTGCCAGGCTGCCCGGGCCGTGGTCGATCGGCTCGGGGCCGACATCGACCACCAGGGCACCCTTGTCTCCGGGGAGGTTCACGAGCAGGCTGCAGTCGTCGAAACAGCTCGCCTTGAAGGGCACCACCAGGGCGGCAATGATGTTGAACTGGTTGCGCACCGCCAGGTCGTGCGGTGCAAGCCGTTCCGTCAGGGTGCAGGCGAACAGGGGAATGGGAGCGGCCA
>CAISDD010000275.1 GCA_903883985.1 uncultured Pseudomonadota bacterium
CCTGCTCGCCGCCCTGCTCGCTTTCTCCCTGACCGCCTGTGGCAAGAAAGAAGCCGCTCCTGAAGCTGCTCCCGCTCCCGCTCCTGAAGCGGCTGCCCCGGCTGCTGCCCCCGCACCTGCCGCCCCGGCCGAAATGGCTGCTCCCGCCGCCGCTCCCGCCGCTCCGGCCGACGCTGCTGCTCCCGCCGCCGCTCCCGCCGCTGCCCCCGCTGCTCCCGCCAAGTAATTCGGCGTGAAATGCAAAACCGGCCTTCGGGCCGGTTTTTTTTCGCCCATTGCTTCCTGCCCATTGCTCCCTGCCCATAGCACCCCGGTTGGGTCAGCGTTGATCCGATGGAATGCGTAACTCCCTTACGCCAAAGTGACCTTCGTTGGCGCGCGGATGGCAAGCGGCACAATTGCCCGGGTTAGCGATCGACTTGCGGCGCCAGAAGGACTTGGGCACCGCGTCGTGCATGAAACGGAAATAGGCGGTTTCGGTGATGCGCAGAGGCGTGACACCGACCGGCACCGAGGCGGCGATGCGATGCATGCGCATGTCGGCATAGGCACCGTCCGCAGCCATGTCTTCCAGATCCTTGAGCAAAGCCAGGCGCACCGGTTCCTGAACGCTGGCATCCTCGCCGAAATGATGGCCGAGCTGGCTCAGCATTTTTCTCCAGGAACGTGCTGGCAACAGGCCGGGAGCATAAGTCGTGTGACAGGCGCCGCATTCACTCACCTGGGACTTGCCGCGCGCCATGGGAAACACCGCGTCGTCGTGTGCCGGCGCATTGCTCAGCCATAGCGCAAACAAGCCCACACAAGCCACGAAAATGGCCAGGTTTTTCCAGGTGACGCCGTTATGCATCGCCCTTCACCCAGGCTGCGGCGCCCGCACCATTGCAGCCGCGGGTACAAACATTTCCGTGGCCGGCGAGAACCCACCTCACGGTGTATCCTCGTCGGTCTTGCGATACTGAAAACCGCTCAGCATCGCCTGCGCCAGGGGAACTCCGTGGCGTGATTCGTGCAGGATCAGGGCGGCGATGTGCACGACCACGAAGGCCAGGATGGCGTTTTCCATCCATGCGTGTGGTGCCAGGAACCGATGCTTCAATACGACATCGTGCCCCAGCCAGAGATAGAGCGGACCGCGCCCCTGTTCGATGGCAGCCAGCGCCAAGCCGGTCACCGCCATGCCGAACAACAACAGATAGAGCAGCAGATAGACCGCGGAAGCCGGCGCGTGGTGGCCCCAGCCTTCGTGTGCAGAAAACAGCTTGCGGCGGCGCAGCGCCGCCTTCCAGGCTCGCGGCTGCCACAGGGCTGCCACACGGGCATGAGACGGGCCGACCAATCCCCAGGTGACGCGGGCAACCAAGCCCAACACCAGACCGTAACCGATCCAGACATGAAAACGCCACAGACTGGCGGCCTCCGGCGTATACCCCAGCCAATCTCCGGCGCGCCCCGCCAACAGCAGCAGGACGATGGCCAGCGCATTCCAGGCGTGGATGCTCCTCAAGACCGGATCGTAGACCCGCTCACGTTCGAGGATAGCCAAGGAAGGACTCACTTGCCCTCGGGGCAAGACTCGCCAGCTGCGGCGATGGCGAAGGATTTCATGCTCAACTCCTGATGACGCACACGCGTTTTTACTCCAGATAGGCTCGTCCGCGGAAGATATCGGGCGTATCGGTCAAACACACCCGTCAGCGTCTAGGTCGGCGCCGGGGAGGTCGCGGGCTCCTGCATGGCCTCGAGCGCAATTTCGCGCACCTGCGCGTCTGCATCATCCAAGCGCGGCACGAGCCAGAGCTTCGCGGCCGCATCATCGCACAAGCCGAGATAGTGGCAGGCATCGGCTCGCACCCGTGCATCGTCCTGTGTGGACAATGCGCCCAGCGCCGGGATCAGCATCCGTAAAGCCGGCGTGCCGGCATACTCCTCGAACACCACGCCCGCGCCCAAGCCCACCTGCATGCTCGCCTCGGGGTTGGCGACGATGGGCAGCAGCGCGGCCAGCCGCGCCGTGTCGGCGGCCACCAGCGCCAGCACCTGGCGGAGATCGCCAGTCTTGAGCAATTCATGACAAGCCCAGGCCATACCCTCGGGGGCCGTTGCGCACCGCACCCAGTTTTCCAGTTCTGCGGCGCTGCGCGCACCGGTCAACGTGAACGGCCCCAGAAGCAGCCATGGCACGGAACGCACCCCCAGGACAGCCCCGGCCTCGCGGCGAACTTCGAGGTTCACCACGTCCAGGCGGCCGATGTCGCCGCGCTTCACCAGTTCGGCCATGGCGACCAGGATGGCGGAGCAGTGCGGGCAACCGCTGGACAAAAACAATTGAGCGTCGAGGACGGGTGGATTCATCCGGGTCTCCTGGGGGTGGTACGGTCTGCATTCATGTAGGGCCGGAGTGACCGGGAGTTCTGCGCGTCCACGCAGCAACCGCGTAAGCATGAACGTGGCATCATGCTCACCTCGAACCCCAAGGAGTCGTCCGCATGTCCACCATCGATCTCTTCACCCCACTCGCACTCGGCCCAATCACACTGAACAACCGTCTGGTCATGGCACCGCTGACACGCTGTCGCACCACACGGGAAGGTGTGCCGCATGCGCTCAATGTCGAATACTACCGCCAACGCGCCGGCGCTGGCCTGATCATCAGCGAGGCGACCTGTATCTCGCCGGAAGCCGTGGGCTACCCGCTCACGCCCGGAATATGGAGTCAAGCCCAGGTAGCCGGCTGGAAAACGGTGACCGAAGCGGTCCATGCCGCGGGCGGCCGCATCTATTGCCAACTCTGGCATGTCGGCCGCATCTCACACCCTTCGCTGCAACCCAACGGGCAGCTTCCCGTCGCGCCCTCGGCCATCGCACCGGCGGGCGACGCCTTCACCTACGAGGGGCCGCAAACCTTTGTCACCCCGCGTGCGCTAGAAACCACCGAACTGCCGGGCCTCGTCGCGCAATACCGCCACGCCGCAGAAATGGCTCAGGCGGCAGGATTCGACGGCATCGAAGTGCATGCCGCCAACGGCTACCTGCTCGACGAATTCCTGCGCGACGGCAGCAACCAGCGCACCGATGCCTATGGCGGCAGCGTCGAACATCGCGCCCGACTGTTGCTGGAAGTGCTGGAGGCGGTCTGCCCGGTATGGGGTACTGAGCGCGTCGGCGTACGTCTTTCTCCCATCCAGCCGGCCAACGATATGCACGACTCGGCGCCCAAATCCACGTTCATCCGGGTTGTCGAATTGCTGGGCCACTTCGGCCTGGCCTATCTCCACCTGGCCGAAATGGGGAAAGATGCGCCAGGCGCGGCCGGCCCCTACTTCGATCCCCTGGAACTGCGCGAGGTCTGGCAGGGTGTGCTGATGGTCAACGCCGGCTACGACCGCGACCGCGCCAACGCCGTGTTGGAAGCCGGGCGTGCCGATCTGGTGGCCTTTGGCGTCCCCTTCATCGCCAACCCGGACCTGCCCGCTCGCTTCAAAGCAGGAGCCCCACTCAACGCCCCCGACCCGGCGACCTTCTACGGCGGCGGCGCCGAGGGCTACACGGACTACCCCTTCCTGGGCGACTGATGAAATTCGCCATCCTCCCGGTCACGCCCTACCAGCAGAACTGCTCGCTGCTCTGGTGCGAGACCACGCGCCGCGCCGCGTTGGTCGACCCGGGTGGCGATGTCGAGACGCTGCTGGCCGCCGTCGATCAAGCCGGCGTTGTCCTGGAAAAACTGCTGCTCACCCACGGCCATCTCGACCATGTCGGCGGCGCGCTGGAGCTCTCACGGCGCCTGCGACTGCCCATCGTCGGGCCGCAGAAAGCAGATGCCTTCCTGTTCGAGAGCCTGCCATTGCAGGCCGAGATGTTTGGCTTCCCCACCGCAACCGCCTTCACCCCGGATAGCTGGCTAAACGACGGCGACACGGTGGAACTGGGGGAACTGGCTTTGCAAGTCATCCACTGCCCCGGCCACACCCCGGGTCATGTGGTGCTGTTCGAGGCGCGGAGCCGACATGCTTTCGTAGGCGACGTGCTGTTCAAGGACAGCATAGGCCGCAGCGACTTCCCACGCGGCAACCATGAGGACCTGATACGCTCGATTCGGGAACGGCTCTTCCCCCTGGGGGACGACGTGGTCTTCATACCCGGCCACGGGCCGATGAGCACCTTCGGGCATGAGCGGTACTGCAACCCCTTCGTGGGCGAGGGCGCGTGAGACTGGCGCAGCGTCATGAAACCCGGATACTCGCCAGACACGCCCTGGCAAGTTCAGCCGCGCGCGCTGGAGTGTCCGCCTCAGCGTAGCAGCGTAATTCCGGGGCGTTGCCAGACGGGCGCAGATGCACGATTTCCCCGCACGCGAAGGTGATGCGTAGACCGTCGATCCGATTGATGTCCATGGCTTCCCCGCACAAATCGCCCAGCAGCTCGCTCAGGGCCGCGCTCGAAGTAGCCAGCTTTTCCAACAACGCTCGGCTGCGCTCCAAGGGGAAGGCCTGAATGCGGTCGCTGGCGGTATGGCGCGAGGGCAGACCCCGAGCCAGTTGCGAGAGCGCTATCCCCTGATCGCGCGCGCTGATCAGGAGTGCGAGCATGGGCAAGACGGCGTCGCGGGTGGGCAGTGCCTGCAAGCAGCGGCCCTCTTTTTCCAGGCGGCTGCCCAGCAAGAAGCCGCCATTGGCCTCGAAACCAGCGATGTTGTGCGCGCCTGACTCGGCCAGGCGCTCCATGGCTTCGATCACATAGGGCGAGCCGATGCGGGTGCGCACGACCTGCCGGAAGGCGCCGCATTTCTCGATGGCGCTGTTGCTGCTGACCGGGGTGGCGAGCGACTCGACGCCGAGATAGCGTGCACACAGGAGGCCTGCGAGATCGCCGCGAAACCAGTTTCCCTGCTCGTCGCCGATCAAGGGGCGATCCGCGTCGCCATCGGTGGACA
>CAISDD010000276.1 GCA_903883985.1 uncultured Pseudomonadota bacterium
GCCTCGGCTTCTACAATCCCCTGGCCAAGGGCAGCGCCGAAACCCTGCGCGTCGACCGCGAACGTCTGGCTTACTGGGAAGGCGTCGGCGCCCAGGCTTCCGACACCGTATCCCGCATCGTGCGCGTTCAGGCCGCGGCCTGAACTTGAGGATCAGTTCCTTGGCGAGCGGTGCGCAGCTCGAAGGTGGTGGTGAGGATGCGCTGATGGTAATGGGGCGGATTTCAGCGCCCTACGCCGTCCGCGGCTGGGTCCGGATACAGACGCAGAGCGAATTCATCGACAGCCTGCTGGATTACCCGACCTGGCAGATCGGCAGGAGCGGACACTGGACTTCGTATACGCTGGCCGAGGGCAAGGTGCATGGTCAATACCTGCTCGCCCACCTGGAAGGAGTGGACGAACGGGACGGTGCCGAAGGCCTGATGGGCATGGACATCGCCGTGGCCCGGGAAGACCGGCCGGAAGCACTGGACGGCGAGTACTACTGGGACGACCTGATCGGCCTGGATGTGGTGAACGGTGAAGGAATCCTCCTGGGCCAGGTATCCGGCCTCCTGGAAACGGGTGTACATGACGTGATCGAGGTCCAGGGCGAGCGTGAACGCCTGATTCCCTTCGTCGATGCCTATGTCCGCGAAGTCGATATGGAAGCCCGGCGCATCCTGGTGGATTGGGGTGTGGATTACTAAGCGTGGAGACGACACTGCCACCAAGTTATCACGTCATCACCCTGTTTCCCGAGATGTTCGCCGCACTCACGGAGTCGGGCGTAAGCGGCAGGGCGGTGGAGAAGCAGTTGTGCTTCGTGAAATTCTGGGATCCACGGGACTTCACGCAGGACAATCATCGCACGGTGGATGATCGGCCATTCGGTGGCGGCCCTGGCATGGTCATGCTGACAGAGCCGCTAGACCTGGCCCTGACGGCTGCGAAGGCCGCCCTGGGACGGGAAGGCCGGCGCTCCCGGCTGATCTACTTATCGCCGCAAGGCCGCAGGCTGGATCAGAAGTTGGTGGAAGAACTGGGTGCAGAACCGGCCCTGGTGCTCGTCGCGGGGCGCTACGAAGGCATCGACGAGCGCTTATTCCAGCGCCACGCACTGGAAGAAGTGTCGATCGGCGACTATGTGCTGTCTGGTGGCGAATTGCCGGCAATGGTGCTCCTGGATGCGCTAATCCGGCGCATTCCGGGCGCGCTGGGGCATGCCGACTCGGCGGCGGAGGACTCGTTCGCCGACGGACTGCTGGATTGTCCGCACTACACGCGGCCCGAGGATTACCTGGGCCACCGCGTACCGGAAGTGCTGCGATCCGGCAATCATGCCGAAGTCGTGCGTTGGCGCCTGCGGCAGGCGTTGCAAAGGACGCGCAAGCGCCGTCCCGATCTGCTGATGGGGCGACGCTTGAGCGCATTGGAGAGAGAATTGCTCGACGCACCGGAACAAGGTGCGCCGTAAAGTATTCCGGATACAACCGGATTTTTAGAAACGGCGGCATGTCTGGTGCATTTCGCACCGAGACCTATACCCCCTAAAAGGAAACGAAGATGAACCTGATCGATCAGTTGGAAATGGAAGAAATGGAGCGCGTCATGGCGGGCAAGACCCTGCCGCCCTTCGCCCCTGGTGACACCGTGGTGGTGAGCATGAAAGTGAAGGAAGGCACACGCGAGCGGCTCCAGGCCTATGAAGGCGTAGTCATCGCCAAACGCAATCGCGGCCTCAATTCCGCCTTTACCGTTCGCAAGATCTCCGCTGGAGAGGGCGTCGAGCGAACTTTCCAGACTTATTCCCCTCTGCTCGCCAGCGTCGAAGTGTAACGCCGCGGTGTTGTGCGCCGCGCCAAGCTCTACTACCTGCGCTATCGCTCCGGCAAGTCCGCCCGGATCAAGGAAAAGCTGGACTTCCACAAGAAAAGAGGCTGAACCACGGCCCAACCCGAAAAGCCGCCGACCTGGCGGTTTTTTTTTGCCTATATGTGAAAGCCAGTGAGTAAGTGATGCTGCGAAACAGATTTGGCTTGCCACCGGGCCACTCACCCTGCC
>CAISDD010000277.1 GCA_903883985.1 uncultured Pseudomonadota bacterium
AACTCTTGGGGCGGCCCGGCGAGTTTCGCCCACCCCGAAAATCTTCGCTTTGCTCGATTCTCCCCTCAAGGGGCAAGAAACTCTTGGGGCGGCCCGGCGAGTTTCTTGAGAGTAGGGTTTCATGGCTTCTCTCCCTCTTTGGCAGCAGGAAACATGAGTGATTGAGCGCCGAGGAGATGCGCACCGGAGGCTGCTCGCCGGGCTTCCTCTTCCAGTCGGATATCCAGGTTGGCGGCCTGCTGCTTCACGGTAAGAAGAGCCGAGGCGGCGGCTAGAAGCGCTTGCTGGCGTTCGAGTCGACGCTTGGTCGGGGCATCCGCGCGGACCGTGGGGACGGCGGACTGGGCACGAGCGGCTTCCTTCAGAGTGTCTTCCAGCACTTTCATGCCGGTTTCCGCGGCGGGCGGCAGGCCTAAGCCTCGCAGGGGGGCAAGCGCCTTCTGCCATGGAATCAGCCCGACGGACAGGGTGTCGGGCAGCTTGCCGGAAGCGCTGTCTTCCATGAAGGCGAGGCCGTAGAAGCGGTTGGCCGCGTCAATGAGCTGCCGCTTTCGGGCAGGTTCCTCTTTCAGGTATTGCCAGATTACCTCCGCAAACGCCTGTTTCTTGTCCTGCTCGGCCTGAATCTGCGTTCGAAACGTATCAGTCTGAGCAGGACTGGCGGCGAAGGCATTGCCGGCCAGGAGGATAAAGGCGAGAAGGAACTGACTATATGATTTCATGTACGCCTCCTGAGACCGGAGAGGCTTGGGGTCGCTACTGGCGGTGTTGGCCAAAGTCGCGAACGACTCTCTTAGAAATTGCGGCTGCCGCTGGGCTGGTACTTGTAGCGGAAGGTAATAATAGATCCTTGGCCGCCTTGCGTGATTGAAACGATCTCGATGGCTGCATACTTTGGACCGGGCGCGATTGCCAGCGCATATACATTGCCAGCATTGACACGGAACTCGAACGATGTGCTGTAGCCAGTAGCGGGGGCCGAGGAGACCGAACTCAACGGGCCACTAAGCTGTTTCCAGCTTATGCCATTGCGCAAAAACAGCATGCCAAAGCCGGGCGCGATGTCGCCCTGCATGGGGGGCCCACCCCCCTCGTTTGCGATGCTGTCGGTATCGAAGTTGTAGCTTTGTGCGGGCCCGAGGGTCTTGGTGCCGCTTTGAGTGGTCGAGCCTGATGAGACTGTGGTATTTCCCTGTGGCTGAGCGCCGGCGTTGCCTGTGTAGGGGTCCACACTCAGCACGTTTTGGCCAACCGCCTGGCCAGTGACGGAAGTGGCGATGTTGCCGGTGTCGGAGATGCCGAAGATTAGGGGCGCCGACATGCGCACCAGTTTCATGCCGCCCGTGCCCCGCCGCAGGCCCACGACGGACGCGGAGGAGTCCTTGAGGAACTGGCCGCTTCGGGTGGAGCGCACCTGACGGTTGTAGGTGAAATAAAGTTCGAACAGCCCGGAATTGCTGACGACCCGCGCGACGTTGGCCTGGATGGCGATGCTGTCCAGCCAGCGGAAATCGTTCATCAGGGCATCGTCGAGTGCGGAGGAATCGCCCTCGAAGGCATTGGAAACCAGCTTCATGAAACCACTGCGGTCCTTGCCCTGGTAGGCCTCCAGGAGCTTCTTGAACACCACCCTGGCCTCGGCCGCACCATCCGTATTGCTGACCCGTAGATGGAACTCATGATCCTCCGGTCCGGTGGATACACTCGTAGTGCTGATGGCGCGCACGCGGAAGGGGTAATCGCGCCCGATCTCCGGACGGAATTCCCAGGTAAACAAGCCCCGGTCATCCAGTGTGGCGGTATTCCAGTTTTTGCCCTCATCCAGGGAGATTTCCACAAGACCGATCTCTCCGCGGCCTACCTGGGCCTGGCCGCGCACGACTATCAGGCCATTCTGCAAATCCTCGGGGCCGAGGACCATCACATCGTCCAGACGCGCAGCATCAATGCTGTTGAAACGCAGATCGACGATGGAAGGCTCGTTGCTTTCGCGGCCGAATTCCCACCACGCGGCATGGGCACCAACATTCGACAACAAAGCGACAAGAAACAGAATCAGGGTTCGGAATATTTTCATCTTATGACCTCATTGCTTGGGTGTTTTATCCAGGTTCCAGTTCAGAACGACCCGCATCAGCTTTTCTGTGTAATTGCGTGTGACATCAGCGAAACGGTAGTCGTTTTCGCTAGCCTCTATCCTGACCGAACCCCCTTTGAGCAATTGCGGGCGCCTGGACCAGTAGATCATGGCCCGATTCTGGCTGGAATTGGATCCCACAATCGTCACGTTGTTGTCGCCAAGGTCGTAGCTCACGCCCAGTTCCGTGCTGTCCGGGTGGTTCGCCACAAATGTAAGGCGCGTCGTATCGGAGACGTCAAATCCACCCGTCGTGGGATTTTGCACTTCCGACTTTCCCATATCCAGATTGGTCCGCAGATCCCATGTCATGTCGACCTTACCCATATAACCTAAGGAAAGGTTATAGAGGTTGTTGGCCAGATGCGTCGTCGAAGTGGTGCTCTGGTCCTTGTTCAGCATGTGCTCGTAATCGGCACCGAAATCCAGTACGTCGTGGAAGAAACGATCCTTATACTTCAAGCGGATGCGTTCAGAATGGCTGGTGGAGGAGGAATCGTCTGTCAATAAATCTCGCGTTCGGCCAGAAACCGTAAGCGACGCGGTGCGACGGTCAAACAAGCGCTGGCGCGTAACGCCGGCTTCCATGATCTCGTTGGTCGTTCTGGTCACCAACTGATGATCCAGGCTGTTGTAGAATCGGTCATAAGTTCCAAACAGACGCCATAGACGATCCATGCGCCAATCCGCTCGTGCATACAAGCGCATTCTATCGGGGGTCGATCCACCTCCTAGCGTGACGAAATTTGGCGTCACCTGTTCCACATTGCCATCCAGACTGAATGCCCGGTAAGCGCCGCGAAAAGACACGCGGTTGGCCGAGCCGTAGAGGGTATGGGCGACGCTACTTGATGGTATGTTATCGGTGTCGCTGTAGGCATGTTCGCCTGACAGCACCATGCCCGCGGTGCGATATTCCCAGTCCAGTGCAGGCAGCACTTGACGGTAGGCATCGAGCGTTCTGCGGTTTGGATCGTCCGCCCGATCCGCTACCGTAGCCAGGTTCGCTCCCCAGGTCAGGTTTCCCTGATTTCTCTGCAGGCGAACACCTCCGCCATTGCGACCCATGGGTTCGTCTGGGCGTGAATCACTCAATAGATAGGCCCACTGACTATCGAAACTGCCGTAAGCTGCCCGGACATAATTCCGATCATCCCCTAGGTTGTGCTGAATACCGACGCCCTTGATGCCCTTCATCATGGAGTAGGGGGAAAGGTTGGCGAACAGATCCCCTACATCCACACGGTTGTGCGCATCTTTCAGATTGAACTCGAATTTCTGAAGGGAAAACCGGTCGGGGTCATATTGCTGCGAATCGGCATATCGCACTGTGCTCGCCAACGAGCCATCCCAGCCAAGCAACTTGAAGTTCGAGACCTGGACGTCGGACTCATGATAGAGGTGAGCGTGTGGATCGTAGAAGCTCTGCGCCTTGCCAGGACCGCTGATGTCGTAGTTGAGCAGTTCGGTGCGATTTTGAATGCTAAGGTCAACGTCAGCCCAGACGGAGCTTGCCGACAAGGCTACGACCCATCCCAAGCCGAGCATGCGCCATGAAGAGAATGTAGCCACAACGGTCTCCTTGAAGGTCACGCCAAAGTTAGTCCTTTCTGTATGCCTATGTCAATATTTCAATTTTCTTGTCAACTAGTCGGCGTTGCGCCTCGGCTGAACGCGTACCGCTACCGCTCGCCCGCGGATCGCCGCGCTCCGCGACGGCCATGTGCTCGTAGCCATGCTTGCTGAGGCCTGCATAGCCGCGCCAATCCTCTGCGATGATCCAGGTACCCGGTGTCACCCTGCTCTCGATGAAGCCGCCAAGCGATTTGGCACTCCGGTCAGGAACCAGAGCGAGTCGAACACGGCCTGCATACCGCCCATCCTTCCTCTTGTTGAGGCTGATGGAACGCCTACGCTGCCGAACTTCGACGGCGCCGGCCACGAGCACCATGTCGTGGACGCCGCGACCCTTACCTCGCGTACGTCCGCCCAGCCCGCGTAGGTTGGGCTGAGCAAGGCGAAGCCCAACACCTTGCAAGCTCCGACCTGGCGCTAATGAGTAGCGTCGGCGTCTCGCCGGTTTTACCCCAGTCAGCGCAGCTTGCGTTAGCCGACGTTTCATGTCGGCGCAACCCAGCACGGCCGTGGATGTTGGGCTTCCAGTCGTCAGCCCAACCTACGCT
>CAISDD010000278.1 GCA_903883985.1 uncultured Pseudomonadota bacterium
GAATCCGGTGGCGGTGGAGCTGGCGGAAGTCTCCCTCTGGCTCAACGCCATCTATGGCGAAACCGATGCCCAGGGGCAGCCTCTCCCCGCTCGGGTGCCCTGGTTCGGCTACCAGTTGTTTGCCGGCAACAGCCTCATCGGCGCCCGCCACCAGGTCTACCGACCCGGGGGCCTGAAGCCCAGGGCCAAGCCCGCCTGGCATGAGGAACCGCCGCGCAAGGTGACCAAGGTCCAGCCCAGGACCGGCGACGAAATCTGGCACTTTCTGCTGCCTGACCCAGGCATGGCCAGCTACACCGACAAGGTGGCGAAAAGCCTGTACCCGGCCGACTTCGAGCGACTGAAGACCTGGCGCCGCGCCTTTAACGCCCCCTTCGACGACTATGAAATCGCTCGTTTGCAGCAGTTGAGCACCCGCGTGCAGGAATTGTGGACAGAGCACACCCAGGCCCTGGCCCGGGACCGGGACCGGACCGAGGATGAGCTGGAGGTCTGGCCAAAGCTGGGTACCAGTGAGTCAGGCCGCCACATCAGCCGGCTCCAGAAGGAGAACATCCGCCGCGAAGGCCTGCTCAACGAGGATGGCGACCTGGCCACGCCGTTCCGTCGCCTCAAGCTGGTGATGGATTATTGGTGCGCCCTCTGGTTCTGGCCCATCACCGCCAGTGCCCATCTGCCCAGCCGCGAGGCATGGTGGATGGAAGTGGGCGCCATCCTGGAAGGCAACATCGTCGACATCGCCCTACAACCCAGCCTGGACCTGCAACCCACCGTGCCCGATGCCCCCCAGGTGCTCGTACCCGAGGTACAGCCCAGCCTGCTGGGCCTGGAAACCCAGCTTTCCCTGAGCCAGGACCTCAGTTCCGTCCACTCCCAACCCAAGCTGCACGACAAACTCGGCCAACTGCGCATCAGCAAGCTGCGGCAGCACTTCCCGCGCATCGTCCAGGTAGAGGCCGTGGCGGAAACCCGCCGCTTCATGCATTGGGAACTGGTCTTCGCCGATGTGCTGCTCCAGCAAGGGGGCTTCGACCTGATTTTGGGGAATCCGCCCTGGCTCAAGGTGGAATGGAACGAATCCGGCATCCTGGGCGAGAAAAACCCCATCTTCGCCATCCGCAAAATCAGCGCCAGCGACCTGGCCAAGCTGCGCAGCGATGCCTTCCATGACTTCCCCAGCCTGCAACAAGCCTGGACCGAGGAATTGCAGGAGGCGGAAGGCACCCAGACCTTCCTCAACGCGGTGCAGAACTACCCGTTGCTCAAGGGGGTGCAGACCAATTTGTACAAGTGCTTCATGCCGGTGGCCTGGGGGCTGAATAGTCCCCAGGGCGTGACCGGCCTGCTGCATCCGGAAGGGCCATATGACGACCCCAGGGGCGGCGAACTGCGGCAAGCCTTGTATTCCCGGCTGCGGCGGCATTTCCAGTTTCAGAATCAGAAGATGCTGTTCCCGATTGGCCACCGGGAAAAGTTCAGCATCAATGTATATGGCGTTTCGCAGACACAGCCAGGGTTCGACACCATTGCCAATTTGTTTGTCGCAAGTACCGTCGATGCCAGTTATCAGCATGATGGCCATGGTCTGCCTGGTGGTATCAAGGACGACGAAGGCGAATGGAATACTTCCGGGCACAGCGACCGCATCGTTCGGGTGGACGAAACGGCCTTGAAGGTATTCGCCCAACTTTACGACGAACCCGGCACTTCCGCCCGCCGCGCCCGCCTGCCGGCCCTGCACGCCGGCGCCCTCAACAGCGTGCTGGCCAAACTGGCGGCCTACCCGCGCCGCCTGGCGGACCTGGGCGACGACTATTTCTCCACCGAGATGTGGCACGAAACCATGCAGCAGCACGACGGCACCCTCAGCCGCCGTCCGGCCAGCGACTCCGGTTTCCCCGCCACCCCGGCCGACTGGGTGCTCTCCGGCCCGCATTTCTTCGTCGCCAATCCCCACATGAAGACCCCGCGTGCAGTCTGTACTGAGAAAGGCCACTACGACTGCCTTAACCTGGAAACCCTGCCCGAGGACTACCTGCCCCGCACCAACTACCGCCCCATGGCCGACCATGCCGAATACCTGCGGCGCACACCGAGGGTGAGTTGGGTTGAGCCGGGGGAGACGCAGGGGCGACCGGTGACGGAATTTTTTAGGCTGGTATTCAGTAATTACGTCAGTATTTCTGGCGAGAGAACTGCGCGACCAATCATCGCGCCTCCTGAGGTCGCACATGTAAACGCTGTTTTATCCATCGTCTTTGAAAAAAGTGCTCGTGTCGCCGACATTGGTGCTTGCTTGGCATCCACTTTGGTCGATTTCTATGTCAAGTCAGCAGGGATGGCTCATCTATGGATGAATCAGTTAATACGTATTCCAGCCGTCATTGATGAACAGCGGCTACGTGCACGCTATCTCCCCCTCAACTGCCTCACCACCCACTACGCCCCCCTCTGGGAAGAAGTCTACGACCTCGATTTCGCCGACCAATCCTGGAGCCAGCCCGACAATCCTCGCCTGCCGCAAGACTTCTGGCAGAACCTCACCAGCACCTGGACCCGCCATTGCGCCTTGCGTCTCGACTACGCCCGCCGCATGGCCCTGGTGGAAATCGACGTGCTGGTTGCCCAGGCCCTCGGCCTCACCCTGGACGAACTGCTGCTCATCTACCGCGTCCAGTTCCCGGTGATGCAGGGCTACGAGCGGGACACCTGGTA
>CAISDD010000279.1 GCA_903883985.1 uncultured Pseudomonadota bacterium
GGAACAGGCAGACGCCCGTCCCTGAACATACGCCATGCAGTCGTATAACAAATTCCTTGAGTTTTAGCCCACGCACTTAGTTTCATACGACTCATACTACGCCAATAGTTATCGTTTGTAAATATTTGTTTATGTTTTATTCAACTGCTGCCAACCCGTTACGTCGTGGTCAGAACGGCGGAGCGGTGCCGTCTTATGCGGCGGAAGAGTCGGTGCGCGAGTTTGGCACGATGACGGACGACCTGAATGCGCTGGCTGATTGGCTGCTGGCGTGCGGGGTGGATATCGTCGCACTGGAATTGACGGAGGTGTACTGGATACGGTGTACGAGATGCTTGAACAACAAGGTCTGAAGGTTTGGCTGGTCGATGCGCGTCAGATGAAGTACGTGCCCGGTCGCAAGAGCGACGTTCAGGACTGCCAATGGTTGCAGAAGCTGATGATCTATGGCTTTTTGCGTACGGCCTAGCGCCCAGCAGGCGATGTTTGCGAGATTCGGGCAATTTTCCGCCTGCGTGAAGTCTTGCTGACCGAACAGGCTAGTTGGGTCCAGCGCATGCAAAAGGCTTTGGTCCAGATGAACATCCAACTGACCGAAGTGCTGACGGACGTCAACCGTGTACGGCAAGCCTTGAAGATGGCGGCGATGGAGCTCTCGCGCAGTGACTCCGCCTTGGGCGCTTTCTATCGCAGACTTTGCGTCCGGATGGATAAGCCCCAAGCGAATAAGTGTACCAGCGAAACCGATTTGGCATCCCATCAAAGCCAACTCAGTTTCGCTGGTACGCTTAGCAACATGGGGTGGAGACTCTCGCAGCGCGGCGACCCATTGCTCACCTACAAATCATGGTGGTCATCTAACTGCAGATGTCCTCTACACATTCAGGCTACCTTTCAGCAGAAAACCCGCTTCGTTCTCAGACCTGGCAGGTGGCCCTACCCACTGTCTTTCACATAGAGCCCAAATATTTATCGCATATTTCGTGAAATACGCGAATTTGTGCTATAAATTATTTTGCTCTGGTTGAGATCAGAGGGCAGACCTGCCGAAAGGCAGAGACGCAAAGCCACGGGCCTATAGTCATCGCACTTTAACAAGCGCTGGCAACGGTAGCCGGGCCGCATCTCGGGAGAACGAACTTATGGCGTCTGCCTGTACGCGCGGATGCCTCGTTGCTCCATCGCACCTTATCTGGCCGAGTCTGTTAACGGTTTGCACAGGGAGCGACGCCATGAAACACCTCTCTGTTCACCTCAAGTCGGCACATGGTTCTCAAACGTTCGGCCTTCCAATGCCTTTCTCAAATGGCGTGAAGGAAGGAGTCTCAATACAGGTGAGTCTGCACGAAAAAATAGCTACTGCTGCTTATTCCCTTGCCGAACGGCGGCGCTTTATACCGGGTGAAGATATGGATGACTGGCTCCAGGCCGAGTGGGAAACGGAGGTGCTCTACTGACTTGTGCAGAGTTTCCAATTGCGATTTCATGAGTCTTCTCGGCTCTATGCGATCCGTGCGACACGAAGTCGCTTGTAGAAGTTGTTCCCACTTCAGTGATGGGAACAACCAGTGTCAATTGGTGTGTCAAGCCCCGTCAGCTTCAACGTGGTCGTGGAAGCGCCGCAATAAAGCTCCGGGGCGTGTATCCGTTTCGGCAACGCATACAGTAGGAACGAGCCGAGCGATGCTGGGCAGCCGGAATTTTTGCATACTACGCGGGTTCTTGAAACAGGGTGCGCGGGGCCGCCACAAGGTGTAACTTGCGCGCCAGGCGCGGCACGGGAGACGGCTGCCGCCTGAAACGGAGTCGGTATGAAAAACAAGGGCTTGCTGATCCTGTTGGTGCTCGCGGCGGCGGGGGCGGTTTATTTCGGCGGCAGGCCGGGCGGCGAGAAGGCCGCGGCCAGGAAAGTACTGCCGCCGGTTCCGGTGACCGTCGCCCAGGCCGTCAGCCGTGACTTGCCGGTGACGCTGGAACTGGTCGGGCGCGGCGAGGCTTACGAGACCGTGACCTTGAAATCCCGTATCGACGGCCAGGTGCGGGACGTGCCTTTCACCGAAGGCGGGGCGGTGGCGGCGGGCGCGGTCTTGATCCGGCTCGATCCGGCTGACTTTCAGGCGCGGGTGAACCAGGCCCTGGCCAATCAGGTGCGCGATCAGGCCCTGCTCGGCAAGGCGCGGGCCGATGTGGCGCGCTACCAGGCATTGTTGCAGCAACAGTTCGTCTCCCAGGAGAAAGTCGCACAGTTGCGCAGCGACGTGGATGCGGCGGCTGCCAGCGTGCAAGCGGACCAGGCGGCGCTGGAGCTGGAGCGGCAGCAGCTTTCCTATTGCGTCATCCGGGCGCCCTTCGCCGGACTGGTCGGCGCGCGCCTGGTGCATCCGGGTGCCAGCGTCAAGGTCAACGACACGGAGCTGGCCGTGATCAACCGCGTACGCCCGCTCTACGTGAGTTTCGCCGTGGCGGAAAAATACCTGCCGGCGGTCCAGGCGGCGCGCCAACGCGGCTCCCTGGAGGCGCAAATCCGCCTGCCCGGCGAGGAAAAACCGGCAGCCTCGGGCGAGGTTGTGTTCTTTGACAACGCAGTCGACCCTGCCACCGCCACCTTGCGCATGAAGGTACGAATAGCCAATGGCGACGCCCGCCTGGCACCGGGCCAGTTCCTCGCGGTGAGCCTGCGCCTGGACACCCTCCCTGACGCCGTGGTGGTGCCCGCCGAGGCGGTGCAGCAGGGGCCGGAGGGCAGTTTCGTCTACGTGGTGGGCCGGGATGGCGGCGCCCGGATGCGGTCGGTGGACGTCAGCCAGGTGCGCGCGGGCCAGGCCGGCATTGCTCGCGGTCTGGCTCGCGGCGAAACCGTGATCACTGACGGCTATTCCCGGCTGACGCCCGGCGCCAGGGTGAGGGTGAAGCAGCCCGGGGGCCGGGGGTGAGCGCACCCGTACCCGAGAAAGGCTGCTGAATGCAACTCTCCGAACTCTGTATCCGCCGCCCGGTGATGACGACGCTGCTGATGGTGGCGTTCGTGATCTTCGGGGTCATCGCCTACCGGGTTCTGCCGGTGTCGGAACTGCCCAGCGTGGACTTTCCCACCCTCTCGGTGACGGCGAGTCTTCCCGGGGCCTCGCCAGAGATTATGGCAGCGGCGGTGGCGACCCCCCTGGAAGCGCAGTTCTCCAGCATCTCCGGGCTGGACAACATGAGTTCGCAGAGCGCGCGCGGCGCCACCTCGATCACCCTGCAATTCAGCCTGGAACGCAACATCGACTCTGCGGCCCAGGACGTGCAGGCGGCGATCGCCGCAGCACAGCGCAATCTGCCCCCGGATATGCCCACTCCACCCTCTTTTCGCAAGGTGAATCCGGCGGATTCCCCGATCTTCTACCTCGCCATGCATTCTTCCGTGTTGCCCCTGACCACGGTGAACGAGTACGCGGAAACTCAATTGGCGCAGCGCATTTCCACGATTCCCGGGGTGGCGCAGGTGCTGATCTACGGGGCCCAGAAGTTCGCCGTGCGCATCCACGCCGACCCGAACCAGCTCGCCGCACGCGGGCTGGGTCTGGACGAATTGCGCGCGGCGGTGGCCAGTGCCAACGTCAACCAGCCCACTGGCAACCTGGAAGGCGTCAAACAGACCTTCTCCATCCGCGACAACGGCCAGCTCATGAACGCCGCCGCCTATCGGCCCCTGGTCGTCGCTTACCGCAAAGGCGCGCCGGTGCGCCTATCCGATGTGGCGCTGGTGCACGACGATGTGGAAGACAACCGCCGCGCCAACTGGATCGTCGAGGCCCATGGGGATCAGCGCGCCATCATTCTCGCCATTCAGCGCCAGCCGGGGGTGAACACCATCGCTACGGTGGATGCAATCAAGGCCCTCCTGCCGGCTTTCCAGGAGAAGCTGCCGGCGTCGATTCGGCTCTCCGTGTTCTACGACCGCAGCATCACCATCCACGAGTCGGTGCGCGACGTGCAATTCACCCTGGTGCTGGCCGGTTTCCTGGTGGTGCTGGTGATCCTGCTGTTTCTGCGCAACTTCTCCGCCACCGCGATTCCGGCGCTGGCGCTGCCGATCTCCGTGATCGGCACCTTCGCGGCCATGTACGCGCTGGGCTTCAGTCTGGACAACCTGTCGCTGCTGGCGTTGACGCTCTCGGTGGGCTTCGTGGTGGACGACGCCATCGTCATGCTGGAGAACATCTATCGCCATATCGAGCAAGGCGAGGTGCCCTTCCAGGCGGCCATCGACGGGGCTCGCGAGATCGGCTTCACCATCCTCTCCATGACGCTCTCGCTGGTCGCCGTGTTCATCCCGGTGATGTTCATGGGCGGCATCATCGGCCGCCTGCTGCACGAATTCGCGCTCACCATTTCGGCCGCCATCCTGGTCTCCGGCGTCGTCTCGCTGACCCTGACGCCGATGCTGGCGAGCCGCGTCCTGCGCCGGGAGGCGAAGCAGAAACACAACCGGTTCTACTGGCTGTTCGAGCGTTTCTTCGAGCGCTTGCTGAACGCCTACCGCGCCAGCCTCACCTGGAGCCTCAAGCACAGGCCACTGGTGCTGGGCGTATTCTTTCTCAGCGTATTCGCCAGCGTTTCCCTCTACCAGACGGTGCCCAAGGACTTTCTGCCCAGCGGCGACTCCGGCCAGATACTGGCCTACACGGAGGGCGCGCCGGACGCCTCCTTCGCCAGCATGGTGCAGCGCCAGCGCGCGGTCGCGGCCATCACCGCCCGCGACCCCAATGTCTCCACCCTGATGTCCGTGGTTGGCGCCGGCGGTGCGCGCATCACGGCCAACAGCGGCATCATGCTGCTGCGCCTGAAGCCACTTTCCGAACGTTCGATGACGCCGGACCAGATCATCGCCTCGTTGCGGCCCAAGCTGGGTGCGGTGCCCGGCATCAAGGTGTCGTTGCAGAATCCGCCGCCGATCCGGCTGGGCGGGATGGTCACCGCCGGCCAGTACCAATACACCTTGCAGGACACGGATCTGGCGGAGTTGTACCGCTGGACCGATACACTACTGGAGCGCCTGCGTGGGCTGCCCGGCTTCGAGGACGTCACCAGCAATCTCAACAACAAGAGCCCGGTGATGGCGCTGAACGTGGATCGCGACAAGCTGGCCACGCTGGGACTGACTTTTGGTCAGGTGGAAGACGCCCTGCAAAGCGCCTTCAGCGCGCGCCAGATATCCACCCTCTACGCCGCCACCAATCAGTACCGGGTCATCCTGGAACTGGCCCCGGAATTCCAGGAAGACCCCAACATCCTGGCGCGCTTATATGTGCGCGCATCCAGCGGCCTCCTGGTGCCGCTGGACAGTGTGGCAACGATTACACTAGCCTCGCAGGCGCTGACCATCAACCATCAAGGGCAACTGCCTGCGGTGACGATTTCCTTCAACCTGCAACCGGGCGTGTCGCTGGGCACCGCGGTGGAACGCATCCGTGCGACCGAACAGGAGCAGCGCCTGCCCGCTTCCTTGACCACCAGTTTGCAAGGCACGGCCCAGGCCTTCGCGGCTTCGCAGCAGGGGCTGGCGCTGCTGTTGCTGGTGGCGGTGCTGGTGGTCTACCTGGTGTTGGGGATACTGTACGAGAGTTTCGTCCATCCGCTGACCATCCTCTCCGGTCTGCCTTCGGCCGGCCTGGGCGCCCTGCTGACGCTATGGCTGTTCAAGGTGGATCTCAGCCTCTACGCCTTCGTCGGCATCATCATGCTGATCGGCATCGTCAAGAAGAACGCCATCATGATGATCGACTACGCCCTGGAGCGGCAGAGGCGCGATGGCATGGCGGCAGAAGACGCCATTTTCCAGGCCTGCCTGGTGCGTTTTCGCCCGATCATGATGACCACGCTGGCTGCGCTGGCTGGCACCTTGCCCATCGCCATCGGCTGGGGCGCCGGCGCGGAAATCCGGCGGCCGCTGGGCCTGGCCGTGGTGGGCGGACTGCTCCTGTCGCAGTTCCTGACACTCTATCTCACGCCGGTGATCTACCTGTACATGGAGCGGTTGGAGGCGCGGTTCGTGCGGCAGGCATAGCTTCGCTCCACCCGGGGGAGCGGCCGCGTTTTCCTCAGGTGGGTGCGGCAATCTGCGGGACTTCACCTGCGGCCAGCATGGCGCGCCGCGTTTCCGGGGTCTCCATGCTGATGCGGCCCAGCAGTCCGTCGCGGAAATCGGTGAGAAACTGCATGGCGGCTTTTTCCAGGTCGAGTTCGCCGCCGCGACCCTTGATGATGCAGCCGCGTTTTCTCGCCACAGCTTCGAGCACACCGGGCGCGTCCAGGTCGGCTGCGATCAGTCCGTAACGGGCGGCGATGCTGTCCGGATAGCGGGCCAGCAGGATGCCGGCCAGGAAGGTGGCGACGGCTTCATCGATCACCGCGTTGCGGCCGATGGCGTGGCAGACGGCGAGCATGAAGCCGTCGCTGTCGTGTTCGATCTTCGGCCACATCAGGCCGGGAGTGTCGACCAAGGTCAGGCGCGGCGTCAGCGCGATGCTCTGCTGCGATTTCGTGACGGCCGGCTCGTCACCGACGGCGGCGACCCTGCGCTTCACCAGGGTATTGAGCAAGGTCGATTTGCCGACGTTGGGAATGCCCATGATCATGATGCGCAAGGGCTTGAAGTTGTCGTTGCGATGCGGCGCCAGGGCTTGGCACAGGGCCGGTAGCCTGGCGACATCGCCGCCCTTCTTGGCCGAAATCGCCACCGCCATGACGTTCTTCTGGGCGTTGAAAAAAGCCAGCCAGGCCTGAGTGGCAGCCGGGTCGGCGAGATCGGCCTTGTTCAGCAACTTCAGGCAGGGGCGCTGGCGAAAGCTGCGCAACTCCTGGATTATGGGATTGCTGCTCGCCTCCGGCAGGCGCGCGTCGAGGACTTCGATCACCACGTCGATGTTGGCCATGGTCTCCGCCGCCTTCTTGCGCGCGGAAGTCATGTGGCCGGGAAACCACTGGATAGGCATGGACTGTAAAAAAAGGACAGGAGGCGCGGATTATCCCGCGTGCTAACCTCGCGCACATGCTTAGTTACCGCCACGCCTTCCATGCCGGCAACCATGCCGACGTCCTCAAGCACGCCGTCCTGATCGCGCTGCTCGACTATCTGAACCAGAAGGACAAGCCCTGGTGGTTCGTCGACAGTCATGCCGGGGCGGGCATCTATGACCTGCATGGCGACTACGCGCGCAAGAACGCCGAGTTCGAGTCGGGCATCAGCCGTTTGTGGGAGAGGACTGACCTACCGCCGATGTTGGCA
>CAISDD010000280.1 GCA_903883985.1 uncultured Pseudomonadota bacterium
CATATCGGCTTCGGCTCATGGCCTTGCTCCAGGTCGGGACGCTGGAGCGTCCAAAACTGCGTTCCCACGCTGGAGCGTGGGAACGATAAACTGTGCATGTCAGGAAATGCGGCTTATCCGGTTCCAGGATGACGTATCGGCTTCGGCTCATGGCCTTGCTCTAGGTCGGGACGCTGGAGCGTCCAAAACTGCGTTCCCACGCTCCAGCGCCCCGTAGTCTTCAAAACCAAAATCGTGCTGGCGCAGATGCGTCCAGCTATCGAGGAGGAAAAAGCCATATCGGAGGTGAACGGGCCCCTGATCGGGTCTGACCAAATTACACACTCAACGCTGCCCGCCGACCCCGGTTGGCGAGGCCTTCCCTGTAGCGCAGGCATCCTTGCCTGCGTCTTTGAACACAGCCGGCTGGAAGCCGGCGCTGCCGCGATTATTTCTTTCTGAAGCAACGGGTTGAAGTGCGCTTCTTGAGAGGGCGGAAAAGCGGTATTTCGCGCCTTCCGCCGGAGCTTAGTCGTCACGCCGGCCGGCGGAGGCGCCCACCTCAAGCTGGTTGGCGGCTCGGACGCATTTCCCGTGCCGGGCCGCCCTCGACGCGGGCTTGCCGAACCTCGGCGCCTAGACCTCGGATTCCCGCCAGGCCGCTTGCGGCATGCGGCCCGGTGTGCTTCTGCCGCTATAATTCCGCGACTTTTCAGACGCATCCAGCCATGACTGCCCATCTCGAACCAAAATCCCATCTCCTCGCACTGATCGAACAGGCCTTGCGCCAAGTCGCCGCAGACGCACAGCCCTTGATCGAACTGGATCGACCCAAGCAGGCCAGCCACGGCGATTTCGCCTGCAACGTAGCGATGCAACTGGGCAAGGTGCTAAAGCGCAACCCGCGCGAACTGGCACAGGCGATCATCACCGCGCTGCCGGCCTCTCCCTTGTTGGAAAAGGCGGAAATTGCCGGCCCCGGTTTCATCAATCTGTTTCTCAAACCGGCCGCCTGGCAAGGTGTCGCGGCGCGGGTGCTGGAGCAGGGCCCGGCCTATGGAGGTGGCAATCAGGGGCTGGGCCAGAAGGTGCAGGTCGAGTTCGTGTCCGCCAACCCCACCGGCCCGCTCCACGTAGGCCATGGACGTGGAGCGGCCTTCGGCGCCAGTTTGAGCAACGTGCTCCAGATGGCAGGCTATGAGGTGCAGCGCGAGTACTACGTGAATGACGCCGGCCGGCAGATGGACATCCTGGCACTCTCCACATGGCTGCGTTACCTGGCTTTGTGCGGCGAGTTCGTTATTTTCCCCGGAAACGCCTACCAGGGCGACTATGTGCAAACCATGGCGGAGGGCATCCATGCCCAGCATCAGACACGCTACCGCCGTGCCGCCGGCGACGTGGTGCTGGACGTTCCGGATGTCGCCGAGGATGCCGATGGCCACCTCGACGCGCTCATCGCCAACGCGAAGCGCCTGCTGGGCCCAGACTACGCCTACATCCACGGTTACGCGCTGGAGGAACAACTGGGCGATTGCCGCAACGACCTCACCGAATTCGGCGTCCTCTTCGACACCTGGTTTTCCGAGCGTACCTTGCATGAATCCGGCCTGATCGACCGCGCCGTCGAACAGATGCGGGAACATGGCCACCTCTACGAGCAGAACGGAGCCCTTTGGTTCCGCTCCACGACCTTTGGCGACGAGAAGGATCGCGTGGTGCGCCGCGAGAACGGCATCTACACTTATTTTGCCGCCGACATCGCTTACCATATCAACAAGTTCGAGCGCGGTTTCACACGCGTGCTGGATGTCTGGGGCGCGGACCACCACGGTTATATCGCTCGCGTGAAGGGCGCGCTCAGCGCGGCCGGCCTTGACGCCAACCGACTCACCGTGGCCTTGGTGCAGTTCGCCGTGCTCTACCGCAATGGCCAGAAGGCGTCGATGTCCACCCGTTCCGGCGAATTTGTCACCCTGCGCGAATTGCGCTCCGAAGTAGGCAACGACGCAGCACGTTTCTTCTATGTGCTGCGCAAATCCGAGCAACATCTGGATTTCGACCTCGATCTGGCCAAGTCGCAGAGCAACGACAA
>CAISDD010000281.1 GCA_903883985.1 uncultured Pseudomonadota bacterium
CCGTAGGGGCGGGTTTGAAACCCGCCCATTACGGTTCCAACACCGTGGCCTTCGCCACCGTTAATTGACCAGGGTAGTCACGCGACGCATGCAGGCCCCGGCTCTCGTGGCGCGTCATGGCGCTGCGCACGATGAGATCGGCGGTGAGCACCAGGTTGCGCAACTCGACCAGGTCGAGGCTTACCCGGAAGTTGCTGTAGTACTCGTCGATCTCGTCGGCCAGGAGCTTGAGACGGTGGGCGGCGCGCTCCAGGCGCTTGGTGGTGCGCACGATGCCGACATAATCCCACATGAAGCGGCGCAGTTCGTGCCAGTTGTGGGCGAGGACGATCTCCTCGTCGGCGTCCGTCACGCGGCTTTCGTCCCAGACCGGCAATGCCTGCTCCCGAGCAGGCGCCGACGCGGCGATGTGGGCCGCCGCCGCACGCCCATACACCAGGCATTCCAGCAGGGAGTTGGACGCGAGTCGGTTGGCGCCATGCAAGCCGGTGCAACTGGTTTCACCGATGGCATAGAGATGATCGGCATCGCTGTGCCCATACCCGTCCACCAGCACGCCGCCACAGGTGTAGTGCGCGGCCGGGGCCACCGGGATCCAGGTACGCGTGATGTCGATGCCTAGTTCCAGGCAGCGCGCGTGGATGTTGGGAAAATGGCTGACGATGAACTTGGCAGGCTTGTGGGTGATGTCCAGATACACACAATCGAGGCCGCGTTTCTTCATCTCGAAGTCGATGGCGCGAGCCACCACGTCACGCGGCGCCAGTTCGGCGCGCTCGTCGTGTTCCGGCATGAAGCGGCTGCCATCGGGCAGGCGCAGCAGCGCTCCTTCGCCGCGCATCGCCTCGGTGATGAGAAAGGACTTGGCATGCGGGTGATAGAGGCAGGTCGGGTGAAACTGGATGAACTCCAGGTTGGCTACGCGGCAGCCTGCTCGCCATGCCATGGCGACCCCATCGCCCGTGGCCGTATCCGGGTTGGTGGTGTAGAGAAAGGCCTTGCCGGCGCCACCGCTGGCCAGCACCGTGAAACCGGCGGCAAAGGTGGCCACATGACCGCTGGCGGTATTGAGTACGTAAGCCCCATACACCCCGAGTCCCTCGCGTCCCAGATGGCGGTCGGTGACCAGATCGATCGCGATATGCTCCGGGTATAAGGTCAGGTTGGGCCGCGCCGCCATCCGCGCCAACAGGATGTCCTGCACGGCGCGTCCGGTGGCGTCCGCCGCATGCAGCACCCGGCGCCTCGAGTGGCCACCCTCGCGCGTCAGGTGATAATCCTTGCCCTCATGGTCGAACGGCGCCCCCTGCTCGATCAGCCATTGCACTGCGGCGGGTGCCGCCTCAACCACCTGGCGCACCACGGCCTCGTTGCACAGACCGGCGCCTGCCACCAGGGTATCGCGCACATGCTCGTCGAAACTGTCCTCCGGGCTGGTAACCGCAGCGATGCCGCCCTGTGCCCAATAACTGGAACTGTCCGTACCGGCCTTCTTGGTCACGACCGCGATGCGCAGCCCCTCGGGCAGGGACAACGCCAGGGTTGCTGCAGACAGACCGGAACCGATGATGAGTACGTCGAATCGCTGCATGGCCTCGCTCGCAGAATGGGACGACGCAGCGCCAACCAGAGCCTCACCGGTGTGCCCGCCGTTCGGCCGGTTATACTCGACCCGACATGGATTGCAAGCCGTGGCAGCACTCGCCACGCAGAGGAAGAGAATGAGTGATCGGGAAATCGACCTGCAACTGGTCGAGCGGGTGCGCGAGGGCGACAAGCGGGCATTTGGACTGCTAGTGGAAAAATATCGCCGCCGGGTCATCCGCCTCTTGTCACGCATGGTGCGCAATCCTGAAGACCTGGAAGACATCGCCCAGGAAACCTTTATCAAGGCTTACCGGGCGCTGCCGCAGTTTCGTGGCGACGCGGCCTTCTACACCTGGCTGTATCGTATCGCCGTGAACACCGCGAAGAATCACCTGGTCGCGCGCGGCAAGGCGATGCGCACGGTGAGCGACCACGCGGTCAACGACGACGACGAGCCCGATGAACGCCTGGTGGCCCAGGACAACAACACACCGGAGTCGGAACTCCTGTCGAAACAGGTTGCCATAGCGGTTAACGAGGCGGTGGATGCCCTGCCCGAGGAATTGCGCCAGGCCATCACCCTGCGAGAGATGGAAGGCTTGAGTTACGAAGAAATCGCCGAAACGATGGATTGCCCGATCGGCACGGTACGCTCGCGTATCTTCCGGGCGCGCGAGGCGATTTCCAGCAAGTTGCGGCCGATCCTGGGCACGCCGGATGACAAGAGGTGGTAGCCAGATGAATACGATACAAGATAACGACGAGCGCCTTTCCGCCCTGCTGGACGGCGAGTTGACCGATCCGAGCGCACAGCGGGTAATCCAGCAACTCGTTGGCGACCCCGACGGGCGGGCGCGGTTTGCAGAGTACTGCGCCGTGGGCGACCTTCTGCGCGGACATCATGCCGATCTCCCAGGACTCACCGGGAAGATCATGGCAGCACTCGAAGAAGAGCCCACGGTGCTCGCTCCCGTGCGCCGGGATGGTGGACGGCGACCACTGCTCTGGCTCGCCGCTGCGGCCTGTGGCATCCTCACGTGGGGGCTGTGGGGTGGCGCGCCGCGCCAGGAGAATTACGCGGCGCTGGCGTCCTTGCGGGCACCGACGGATGTTGCGCCCTTTCTGGCCGCGCACCAGGACTACGCGCAGGCCGTGCTCGACGTACCGGAAATGCAGTTCACCCGGATATCCCTGAGCGGAGAAACCCGATGAAGGCAGCACCCTGGCTGTTGCTTCTCTGCATGGCGAATGCGCAGGCCGCGCAGACACTGCCGCCGGCTGAAGCCGTCGCCTGGTTGCAGAAGATGGCCGATGCCTCGCGGCAACTGGCCTACGAGGGCGTCTTCGTGGTGCGCCAGGGCGATGGCATGCAGACGCTGTCCATCAGCAACCGCCCGTCCACCCAGGGTAACGAAAGCCGCCTCCTGTCCCTGGATGGCAATCCGCGCGAAGTGCGTTGCAGCCAGACCGGCGCTGTGACCCTGGTATCCGATGGCAGCCAGGTTCACACGGAAAAGCGCCTGAGCAACCGCCATTTCCCCGACCTGTTGCCCGCCTATCCACGGGCTCTGCTCAACTGGTATGAAGTCAGGCTGGGTGAAATGGCGCGCGTCGCCGGCCTGGATTGCCGCAACGTGGAAATCCAGCCCAAGGACGCCTTCCGCTGGGGCTATGTGCTGTGCGCGGAAAAAGACAGCGGGCTTCCTCTGAAAGCGGTCATGATCAACGGCAACAAGCAGCCTCTAATGCAATACGTCTTTGCCGAGGTCAAGCTGGGGACCGGCACCCAGAAGCTGCAATCCCAAGCTGCGCCCCGGGTGGAAACACCCGATCCTGCGCGGCCGAGCGACGTCGTCTTCGCCAGGTCGCTGCCACCGGGGTATGCACGCGTCGCTGCGGTCCGCCGGCATCTGCCCAATATGCCAGGCGAGGTGGCGCACTGGGTGTTCAGTGACGGCCTCACCCACATCTCCTTGTTCCTGGCCCCCAGCGACAAACCCGCAGAGCCCCTCAAGGGAGTCAGCCCGAGTGGCATGGTCAACCTCATGCGCCGCCAGGTCGGTGAATTCCAGGCCACCGTGCTGGGCGACGCCCCCTGGGTTGCTGTGGAAGCCATCGCCCAGGGCCTGGAGCCGAGAAAATGATTGAAACCCCTGCCAGGATTACGCGCCTGGATGGCCTCGACGCCTGGGTCGTCAGCGCCGCGCCCTCCTCCTGCGGCGCCTGCGGCGGAAAAGGCTGCGGCAGTTCCCTGTTCGCCCGTGCCCTGCATGCCAAGGAACCGGAATACCGCGTCGAAAATCCAGTCGGCGCCAGCGTGGGCGAAGCCGTGATCATCGGTCTGCCCGACGGTGCCCTGCTGGGTGCTGCGCTATCGGGCTATATCGTGCCTCTGCTGCTGCTGCTCGCGGGTGCTGCACTGGGCCAGTGGATCGTCGGTGAGGCTGGCGCCGTGGCTGGCTGTCTCCTCGGCCTGGGACTAGCCGCCTGGAACCTGAAGCGTGGCCGCAGCACGGAAGTACGCCCCGTGGTGCTGCGGCGCGGCGAAGGTGGCTGCTCCAGCGCTTAGGGCGGATGCCCGGAAGGGTAATCCGCCATCCTGATGGTGATTTTAGGGCGGAACCGCTTCACGTTCCGCCCTACGTTCTGGAGGGATTGGTGGAGGCCACTTGCACGCGCGAGCGACGGCCCATCCTGACCAGGGTCAACCTGCACCTGCGCCTGCACCTGGAATAACTGCGTGTCGCGCCTGGCCAAGGATCTGCGCCATCTCGACCTGCGCCACTACGAGCACGCGGCCGGAGAACTGGACGAAGTTGGCCGCCTGGTGGGTGGCTGCGCGATCTGTAGGGCGGAACGCGAAGCGGTTCGCCAAATTTGGGCAAATGGCCGTTTTGTGGTGAATAGCCGCTCAACGATTAGCAGCATCAGGCGAAATAGGGGAGCATTGCGCTATTGATGTCCGGGCGATTGAATCGAGAGCAGGTAAACTATGGAAACCAGCAAGTTTGAAGCCTTGCATCAAGAACTGCAAAATGCCGATTTTCCCGACATGCATCTCAAGGTCGGGCAGCCCCTGATCGTGCAGTC
Organism: uncultured Pseudomonadota bacterium; assembly: GCA_903883985.1. Taxonomy (GTDB): domain Bacteria; phylum Pseudomonadota; class Gammaproteobacteria; order Burkholderiales; family Thiobacillaceae; genus PFJX01. Next base: position 4,678 of record CAISDD010000281.1, read on the forward strand.
GCTGACCCTGGTGGATGCCGACCCGTTCACGGTCAGCTACATCGGCGCCCACGGTCGCCAGAGTTTCCTGATCACCCTGCCCCGCGTCGGCGACCAGGCCATGTGGATCACCCCCGGCAGCCGATTCAAGTTCCGGGTGGTACACGGCATGTACGCCTACGCTTTCACCGCACGCATCCTGAACGTGCAGTCGAAGCCCTATCCCTACGCGCACTTCACGCTACCCGAGAGCGTGAAGTATCGCCAGATCCGCCAGTCGCTACGCCTGGAAACCCGGCTGCCGGTGGAAATCCGCCGCGCCAACGGCACCCAGACCCTGGCGATCCTGCGCGACATCAGCGAGCAGGGTGCCAGGCTGGAACTTACCGGCTTACTCGACGCCATCGGAGCGGAGATCGCGCTGACCATCCCCATCGTCCTGCCGGACGACGTGGCGGCCATCCCGGTCACCGCGACGATACGCAACTGCAGTGACCTGGAACGTTCCATGTCGGCGGGGCGCTTCCATTACGGCGTCAGCTTCACGTCCCTGGCACCGGAACACGGGCAGCGCCTGCGGCACTTCATCGAACATCTGCTGGTGGAACAACTGGCCTGATGTTGAAGCGGCGGAAAGATCGGGATGAGCGCAGCCGGGTGGTCGGGTTAGCGCAGCGTAACCCGACAAAACGGCTAGAGAGGTAACCGCTACCCAGGGTAAATTTGTTCAAAACGTAAGCACTTGATTTTTCGTCATTCCCGCAGGGTTAAGCGTGAGTCTAGAGGTAACCGTTCACCCCCTCCTCCATGAAATCCCTTCTAAAGCAGCCCGTTACCGGTGATGATTCGGGAACTTGATGAAGAAGAGACGCGATGTACCTGAGCAAGCATGACCTCCTGCAGATGAACGACGAGTGGCTGGAAGAGCTGCCCGCGGAGCATTTACTGAAGGTATCAAAGCGCTTGCTGCACGATGTGAAGGTGC